>CBDUCU010000396.1:0-4277 GCA_965365725.1 uncultured bacterium
GCGTGCGACGTAATAGGTCGGGATAGCCGAAGAGTCTGCGTAAGGCTCGCCGTAATGTTCAATGAGCGTCGGCAGAACTTCGAGCGCGTCGGGTCGAACGATAAACTCGTGATGCTCTGCGCCGACGTGTTCGGCAACGCGGCGCGCGTGATGAAGCTCGGAAAAGTCCTGCTCCTCGAAACCGATGGAGAAGGTCTTGACCGGAGTCGAAGAGGCTTCGGCCATCAAGGCGACGACCGCGCTCGAATCGATTCCACCCGAGAGAAACGCGCCGAGCGGAACTTCCGACATCAAACGCACGCGCACCGCGTCGCGCAAAAGCTCGACGGCGCGCTCGCCCGCCTCTTCTTCCGTCCACTTCTCCTTGCGATTGAAGTCGGGCATCCAGTAGCGTTCAATTTTTATCTCGCCGTCGCGCGTAAGACGCAGCGTGTGGCCTGGCTCAAGCTTTCTGATCGACTGGTAGGCCGTCAGCGGCGCGGGCACGCACATAAACGAGAGATAATGATGAATCGCACGACGATCAACCTCGCGGCTTACATCCGGATGACGAAGAAGCGCCTGAAACTCAGAGCCAAAGACGAAATCGCCCGACGAGGTTTGCGAATAGAGCAGGGGCTTTTTGCCGACGCGGTCGCGCGCTAACAGAAGCTCTTCGCGCGCCTCGTCCCAGATGGCGAAGGCAAACATTCCGCGCAGGTATTTCGGACAGTCTGCACCGTATTGCGAGTAGGCGTGGACGACCGCCTCGGTATCCGAATTTGTGTAGAAGCGATGGCCGAGTTTTTCGAGCGAGGCGCGCAGCTCTTTGTAGTTGTAGATTTCGCCGTTGAAGACGATCCAGGCCGTGCGGTCTTCGTTGTGAATGGGTTGTTGTCCGCCGGCCAGATCGATGATTGCGAGCCGGCGCATGGCGAGGCCGACGCGGTCGCCGTAGTAAAATCCGTCTTCGTCCGGCCCGCGATGACGAATCGCCTCGCACATCGACGCAAGAAGCGCCTGATCGACCGCAGCGCCCGCTTTGCGTCTGACAACTCCCGTAATTCCGCACATGATTAAAACCCGGCCCTCTCGGAAAGACTCGCCGCCACCTGCTCCCACTCCTGCTCACGTGATCGGCGCGCGGCTGCAATCGCAGCCCCCGTGCCCTTCAAACGCTTCTTCTCGGCCTCAACAGCCTTCTGTTTTGCTTCACGTCTTTCGGCGGCCAGCACGTATCCGGCGGAGACGAACATAAAATAGAAGATCAACAATTGGCTGCGCTGGCGGTAAGCCGTCCCCACGTTGCCCTGAAATACCGAATAAGCCAAAGTCAACATCGTCGTAAAGATCAAAACAGGCAACGCCCGCCTCATCCGAAACCTCAAGGTGTACCATAGACCTGCCACAAGCAGTGGAAATGAGCCCCACCACACGATCATCTCCGGCAAAGTGATCGACTGTCTGAGCGATGCCAACTGCCACGGAAACGGCGCAAACAACAGATAGATCAGTCCTAAAGGTATCGTCGATAATGCTCCTGACGCTGTCGAGACGTCTACGTCTCGCCCAAATCCCGATTGCGCGTTCGATAAGTCGGCCCGCACGTTTTCAATCTTTTGAAAATCACCATAAGTTTCAATCTCGGTGCTTGCCGTTTTCAACACGCCGAAGTACGTCATGGCCAACCCGATGCCGATCATGACGACGACCTGACGTGCAGCGCTCTGCGCCGTCAGCTTGTTCGTTCCAATGATGAACGCGCCGGCGATAGCCGCCGCCATCATGTAAAAGACATAGAAGCGCAGCGAGAGAATCGCAAGAAGGCTTGCGGCAAGCACGGCCATGTAGCTCAAGCTGATCTTCTCGCTCAGTTTGAGCGTCGCCAGAATGCTTAAGGCCAGCGCAAAGACCATCGGCCCGTCCTTCAAACCTTGCGACGACCAGAGCACGAGCGAAGGATAGAAGGCGACAAAACAGGCCGCCCAACGTGCGACTCTCGTATTTTGGAAGATTAGTTGCGCGCAGGCGAAGATAACGGGCGCGGTCGCTGCGCCGATGACCCCGTTGACAAATTGTACGGCCAGCATATTGCGGCCAATCGCCAAGTAAATGGCTCCGACCATGTAGGACATGCCCCAGCCGACGTTGTACTGTTTGAGAATCGTCTCGTAGTGCTCTGCGCCGCGCCAGGTTTCCGCCGTCATGTAGCCGAGAGCGTCGTAGGTATTGGCGTCGCCGCCGAAAAATTCCTGTAAGTTGAAAAAGAAGATAAGAGTGCCGACAATCACGCGCAAAAGCAGCCCGGCGAGAAACACTCTGAGCAGAAATTTTACTTCGATCTTCCCACGGCTAATGAGGTAGGCCCCCGCACCCGCGAGCGCAGTGCAGAGGAGAATCGACGTGGCTCCATATTGCGGCACGATGAGCACCACGCAGAGACCGACTGCGAGTGTGGCCGCCATCAGAAGCGCATTCATGATCTAATCTCTCTTCTCATCGATTGACTTCACCGCGCTTTTTGCAGCGTCGTGCCCGTTGATTTCTTACATGCCTCCTGAGCGCCGCGCGTCGACGCTCAACTCGGCGGCGCGTCCGCCATTGAGCACGCGCCCTGCCTCCACCTCGCTGCTCCGCTGCGTGCCGACCGACGGTAGCGGCAGACGGATGCCCGCGCTTGCTCGCTCTTTCATCTTTTGTGCTGTCCTGCGCTTATCTTCTCTGCGCTCTCTCATTAATACATAACCGGCGGAGACGAACATAAAATAGAAGATCAACAATTGGCTGCGCTGGCGGTAAGCCGTCCCCACGTTGCCCTGAAATACCGAATAAGCCAAAGTCAACATCGTCGTAAAGATCAAAACAGGCAACGCCCGCCTCATCCGAAACCTCAAGGTGTACCATAGACCTGCCACAAGCAGTGGAAATGAGCCCCACCACACGATCATCTCCGGCAAAGTGATCGACTGTCTGAGCGATGCCAACTGCCACGGAAACGGCGCAAACAACAGATAGATCAGTCCTAAAGGTATCGTCGATAATGCTCCTGACGCTGTCGAGACATCTACGTCTCGCCCAAATCCTGAAGCACCAGACTGCGCCATATCCAACCTGCTGCGCTGGATGGCTTCGAGGTTTCCATATGCCTCGAACTGTGTGGAGGCCGAGCGCAACACGCCCAACTGCACCATTGCCCCGGCAATGACGAGTACAATCAACACCTGCCTCACCATGCCCTTAGTCGAAACGGGCCCAATGCCGACAAGAAACGTCGAAGCGATGGCCGCCACCATCATGTAGAAGACGTAAAAACGCAGGCTGAAGATGCCGAGCAGCGAGACGGTCAACAAGAGCAAATATTTGAAGTCGAACTTTTGCGAGAGTTTGAGCGTGGCGAGCATGCTTAAGGCCAGCATAAAGACGAGCGGCCCGTCCTTCAAACCTTGCGACGACCAGAGCACGAGCGAAGGCAGACAGGCGGTTGCAATTCCCGCAATCCGTGCGACGCGCCGGTTCTGGAAAATCTCCATCGCGCTGAGATAGATGACCGGGGCCGTAGCTGCGCCGAGCACGGCGCTAAAGGCCTGGACGGCCAGCATGTTTACGCCCGTCACGCTATAGATGCCGCCGACGATATAGATCATCCCCCAGTTGCGGCTCAAAAAAACGCCCATCATATACTGGAAGGTCTGGTAGTTCATGTCTCCCTGCCAGACCCTCAGGATGCTTGAGCCAAGAATGTCGTAAGTAAATGCGTCGCCGCCGAAGAACTCCTGTAAGTTAAAAATGAAGATGGCCGTTCCGACCGTCATCCGCAATAACAGCCCGGCGATAAAGAGATTGACGAGAAAGTCGCGGTCTGCATCAAGACGCGTCAGACACAAGCAGACGATCAGCGAGAGAATCAGACAAAGCGCGACCGCGCCCACACCATGTGCGGGCACAATGGCGAGAATGCCGATTCCGAGCGCCAGCGACGCTGCCATCAAAAGAGATTTCATGAAATTTAACTGTTCGGTCCTGAAACTTTCCAAAACGACCGAACGCGAAGAGAGATGCCGACTCGGCGCTCTCCCGACCTCGACAGATTCCTTAACGCGACTCAGAGGTCGTCAGGCAGATCAGCTCGTGTTTTATGTTCGATTAAAAAACGATCTTCTTCGCTGAGATGTTTGATCGGTTTTGCCGGGACTCCGCCGATGAGCTGATACTCGCCCTTGAGTTGGCCCGTCACGACTGCCCCGATGCCGACGATGCAGCGCGCGCGGCTGGAACGGGCCGAAGTGCTGCTCGAACAG
>CBDUCU010000397.1:0-4275 GCA_965365725.1 uncultured bacterium
TCTGCGGGGTTGTGTTATTTTCTGCTGTAGCCATGACGTTTCTCCTATTCAGGAACGTTTGTGGTCAAGGGCGTGCGGGAGCTTCTACCTCCCTCGCGCCCGCTTCGTTTTCAAAGACACGCAGAATATATATTCAATGTTATAGCTTGTCAATAGATTTTCTATAGAAACCGTTTGCCGTTCGTTCGCCGAGGCTGAACGGACGCGGATACGGACAAGCCTCGCATGAGATTAACGCTATTCGCGGTCGGTTCCAGCCCCTTGTTAGGCTCGCCGCCCGCTCGGAGGAACGGCGTATGCCGGAAATAGACAGGCGACCACGAACACTCGCGGATTTTTTGTACGGCGACCGTAAGCCTACGGTGTTCACGATGGAGCGACTCGAAGCAACGGACGTTGAGTTTCAGGCACGGGCTTTAGGCTGTCCCGTATGTAAGAGTCAACCTCAGATTACGCACGGAGTCGAATTTCTTGACCTTACGCCGAGGGGAGATGTGGTGGTTTATGCGGTCGGGGTTCAATGTAACTCCGAAGGACACATGATAAGCACTTCGGGCATAAACCACGCAGAAGCGATCCAAAAGTGGAATGAGTTGCCAAGAGTGGAGGCGGCCTAACGCCCGCCATCACCCGCGCGCACGGGCGATTGAAGATAAGAGAAACGCTGGATGCGCGTCGGGTGCATGGCGTTGTTAGATTGCGTGGTGGGTTATGAGAAAACCGTTTACAGGACGCATCGTCGGAAACTGGAAGCTTCTGCGTGATACAGAAACGCGCAGTTACATCTTGCCAGATTTCCACAGGTGGGAACTTGAATGTCAGGTTTGCCATGAAATTTATGGTTGCGATTTTAAGCGTATCGTTTCATTCAAATGTCCACATTGCACAGTTGAAGCACAGATGCGAGAAAACCGCCGCTTGCTCGAAATTAAGCGGCTTAATCAGCGCGGCCTGTTGAATCAACTGCCGCTCTTTGGAGAAGAAGCAATCTAACTCTAAATTATACGTCTGTCCACCTCTCTAATTAGCGCGACATTCTCGCATTGTGAACGACCCGAAAAACGAAAGTTCGTGCATATAAAAAAAGAGACAGGCATTATTTCGTTGAATATGGAATCTGACTATTCAGAAAACAATAGCCGATTCCGCGAGAATGATGCTAAAATCTCGCCCGGCGAGGCTGAGACGGTTCAGATACTCGCCGCGCGCGAAATTGAGAATGTACGCTCACTCTATGAAGCAGAATCGAGACTCCTGCGCCGCCGCCTCTTCAAAGACCTGCTATTGCGCCGCCGCGACCTCAAAGCCGCAACCGAGCGGCTGCGTCACGACGCTGAACGCATCAGAGCAGATTTGCGACGCACCGAGTCTGATCTAGCCGAAGTTGAGCGAGACATCAAAGAGTTTCGCCCGCCGCCTGGACTGAAAACAGAATAAGGGCCGCCCGCGCCGCCGCGCTCGCCGCCGCCGCGCGTTCCACCCACCGCACGAATTGAGCCATCAACGATGGCGCGATTCGCGCGGTTTTTTTCGTTTTATGACCCCTTTCCCCGTCCTCAACTATCGTCGAAAGGAAAAGCGATGAATAAGAGTCAGATACGCGCCACCGCAGGACTTGTCCTGAGCGTCGTCTGTTCGGTCTGCGCCGCCATCCTCCCCAC
Source organism: uncultured bacterium (assembly GCA_965365725.1). Classification (GTDB taxonomy): domain Bacteria; phylum Acidobacteriota; class Blastocatellia; order Pyrinomonadales; family Pyrinomonadaceae; genus DASQDT01. The sequence goes on from CBDUCU010000397.1 coordinate 1,662, forward strand.
GCTCGAACAACTCCCCGCAAAATATCAAAACATCGCGCTGATAGTCTCCACAGTGGGCGCAATCGCGGGGGCCGTGCTCGCCGCACTCAACCAGTCGCTCTCCCCCAATCACATCTCGATACCCGTTAATCCGTCGCGTAAACGCAAAAACCCCGCCCCGTTCGTCTCGCTTCTGCTCGTCTCGTCGCTTCTCGCATCCACCTCCGCGTGCGGCAACGCGCTCGAATGGACAAAGAAAGCGTCTATTGAGATCAAGAGCGCGCACATCTCTGCCGCCATCGTCGTCGATGAATTCGTCCGCGCCGGCAAACTCACCTTCGAGCAGGGCGTTGAGCAGAAATGGAAACTCGCAAGTCTCTACTCTGCTTACTCGACCTTCGACGCTGCTTTGCAGTCGCAAGCAAAACTCGACGCGTCCGCCGCGCTTGCGCTTCTACCTCTTGCCCGCGATTACATGCGCCAGCTTGAAGCTGCAAACATCATTAACCTGCCGCACCCCGAAGCGTCCGAGCGATTTCGAGAGATAGTATTCGTCCTGCGCATCGTCGCTAATCGCATCGTCTCACGTCTCGAATCTCGCTCGCGCTCTGCCGCGCCGCAGTCGGTCTCAACCCTGCGCCGTGAACGCCGCGAATTTGAGCGCGACCTGTCGAGACTCAAAACTCTTACATCCGTAACGAACCATGAGGGATAGGTCGATGCATTTCCTCGCATTTGACTCGACTTTATCAGTTGACGAGGTAGGTAAATTCATCGCCCTGCTTGTCGTCGTCGCCACAGTCGCAGGCTCGCTCTACTACGCGTTCCGCACCGGCAAAACAAAAGCAGAAGAAGAGAAGGTTCGCCCCTACAGAGAAGCCGCCGAGGGGTGGGAACGCCTCGCCAAGCAGCAGGAAGTGGAGCTCAAAAAGGTTCGCGCCGAGCTTGCGCATATCACAGCTGAATACGACGAGGTTAAAAAAGACTACGACACCGCGATCCGGCTCAACATGCGACTTCAGGGCGTGGTCGATGAATTGACCTCGCGCGTCGCCGCGCTTGAATCGATAGTCAAGATTCTCAACCCGTCACATAGTTAAGTTGCATTAACTACTTTATGAAATTGCTGATTGCAGAAGACCTGGACGACGTGAGGCTGCTGTTGCACTCGCTTCTGACCGCGCATGGGTATGAAGTGATAACCGCGTCGGACGGAATGGAAGCGGTTTACGAATTCGGGCGCGGCAATTTTCATGCGGTCATTCTCGACTGTGCGATGCCCGGCATGGACGGGTTCTCTGCCGCGCAGGTCATGCGACTGATCGAGGAGTTGAAGGGCGAGACAGGGCAGACGAAGATCGGCTTTTTGACTGCTCATTACCGTTCGGAAGAATTAGAGCGTGTGATGAAAGCGGTCGATGCGACGCGGTTTTGGGAGAAGCCCATCGACCCGAATCAGTTTTTGCCGGATTTAGCAGAGTGGTTGAAGTGAGCGGCACGGGAGGTTCTGACGTGGATAACGCTGCCAACACAATCGAGCAGGTGCGTAAATACATTCACCCTGCGGGCGCGGGGCTTAAAATTTACCCTGCGCAAGCGTCGTCAGACAGTTTTATCGACGATCAATCCGCAATCGAGGGCGAGACCGAAATCTATTCAACGTCGCTGCGCGGTTCAGTCCTCAAAGATACGTTCGCCTTCGGCGCGCGCGTTCACTCGTCCGCCGTCGCCGCCTCGCGCCTCGCCGATTCAATCGTCGTCAACTCCGACATCGAGAGTTGCGACATCGTGGGCGCGGAAGCGGGCGGTTGCCGCCTCATCGACTGTCACATCCATATCGAGAACGGTCATTCCCCGCGCTTGTCCGGTGTCAACCTCGCAGGCGTGAGGGTTGCTGGCGAGGTCGAGATGCGCGGGCCGTTCGGGATGGACGCGCCGGGCGCGCACGTTCACGCGGGAGTCTGGACGCGCGCGCCGCGCCACATCCTGCTGATAGGTCAGATTCACGTTGCTGTTGTCGAGTGTACCGACGGGCGTGCGCACATGGGCTGCGCGTGTCGCCCCGTCAAATTTTGGCTTGAGCGCGGGCCGCGCTTGGGTCGGCGATTTGGCTGGACAGAGGAGCAAATCGAATCATGTCGGCAGTTTTTAGTCACTCTCAATTAAACGGCATCCGCGTCGTGAAAAACTCGGAGCGTGCCACGTTCAACCCGCGCCGCGACCCGCGCGGACGCGGGCGCATTAAGTTGCTCGAAGACCTTGTTGACCATGCCGAGCGCATGGCAGCAGATGCGCGAAACGCTCACCATGCCGCGCTTCTGGGTAAGGCGATGCCTGCGACCTGTAACCCTTTGTTGTGTTTGCCGGAATTGACGCACTTGCTCTTTTGTTTGTTCGGGCCGTATGGAGAACAACAGCAGCAGACGTGCGAGGAGAACGATCTTGGCGCTTCCTGATTGGCTGCAATTCGCAAAGAAACTTCCCAAAGCGGCGCAGCGCACCGCATCTGCCGCCGCTTCGCCGAACGTCGCCGCCGCAAGCGTCGAGCGTAGCCCGATGGACGAGCGTTTGCCTGATGGTCGCACCGTGCTCGAAGCGGCGATCCGCGCACTGCAGGGGCAGGCAGGGCAAGCCG
>CBDUCU010000398.1:0-4258 GCA_965365725.1 uncultured bacterium
CCTTCGATGCCGACAGCACCTGCGGGCACGCCGTTTTTATAGAGCGGCACAGCGCCGGGATCGCCCGATAGACCAAAGGGAAGGCCCGGCGTTTTGATGTCGCTACATGGCAGTTGTGAAAACTGCACGCCGTAGAGCGGGCCGCCCGGACGGAAGTTTACGCCGGGCGGGAAATGTTCCTGAATGATAAAGCTCGCCGTGCGCGGCGTGAAAGCGTTGCCCTGCGTGCTAAAAACCGCAGCAGTCCCCGCCTTTGAAATAGCCGCGCGTGGCACGGGGATAAGGACAGGCGGAAGATTCGTCCCGGCAAGTCCGCGTGAGACAAGCCCTGTGGTTGAATTCGGAATCAGATCGGGGCCGGGGCCGCCGCCGCGAAACTGCGTTCTGCTGGTCGCACCCGTCATCGAAAAAACGCCGAGCACGTTGCCCTCTCGGTCCGTCACGGCGATAGTCACGCTGCGGCCAAGCGCGACGGCTGCCGAGACTCCCTGCGCGATGACTGTCCGCACGTCGTCGGTTGTGAGATTGCCTGCCGTAACGGGGTTGGTGTTCGGCGTGGGGGCAGGCGAAGCCAGCACCGGAGTCGGGACAGAACCGGGATCATCGGGCGGGCCGCCGCCGACGCGCCCGATGCCGACTCTCACGCGGTTACTCGGCAAGCCCTCATGCGTGACGCGCACAAGCACGTCGCCCGCATCCGCCAACTCTTCGCGCAGGCGAACGACGATTGAACTCATCCATTCCTGACCGGGCACTGGGCCCACGTATTCGACCGCAAGCGGAAAGATGCGCCCCGCTCCGTCTTCTGCATCGACGGTAACGTTGATGTGCTCTCCATCCGTTGCGGGAAGATTCAGAGCAAACAGCATCAGACGCGTATATTTGTCTTCTCCAAATGCAATTTTTGAATCGATTGCAAAGGGCTCACGCACGCGCGTCACGGATTCAAGCGCGATGGCGCGCGTCGAGTTTGGCTCGCTGACGAGAATCGGGCGCAACGCTTGTGCGTTCGCGCCGTCTGGAATTTTTCCCGAAAGCGTTAGAGCCGCGAGCGCGACGAACAGCGCGACAAGAATACGGCTGCGAATACCGAAGATTTTTTGCTGTCCCTTCATGCAAATGAAGCCGGAAAGACTGTGCAGTTAGTTGTGAATTGACGAACGCGAGGCGTTAAGAATCGCGCACAATTTATCACTAGTCCTTCGTGAGTCAAGGGTTTTATTTCTCTACTGCGACTTTATTTAAGCGTGGCAGAAAAATTTGATTGCAGCGCTTGCCGTCACTGTGCTACAAGGCACGCACCTAGATCGTTCCTCGCTTCTGTGTTTAGAGTTATTTCATTTATCACTTTTGGCCGCCCTCGTTACTTCTCTGAAAATTTTTCAGATGCTCCGCCATACGTATCTTCCAACATTTTTCAAAAGGAGCTTGTCTGCCCTTGTCTGTCTGCTCGCACTTTGTCCGCTCTCGATGCAGGCGCAACAAGACGGAAGACTTGCGGGTAAGATTCTCGATGCTGAAGGAAAACCTTTGAGCGGCTCAACGCTCACCGTCGTCGCCGTCAATCAGGTCACAACCAAATCCACGCGCGTGCGCACCGACGCTCAAGGCAGCTTTTCATTAAAGCTGCCTGCCGGCGCATATCGCGTCAGCCTTGAAGCGCCCGCGCGCGCCGAATTTAAGACCGGGACTTTCTACGGCCCTTACGCTATCCCGCGCGGCGATGCGGTAGAAAACATCCTCATCGAGGCGGGCCGCGACACGCAGCTCGACATCACTCTGGCAAAGCCCGAAGAAAAGAGCGCGCCCGGAGAAAGAGCGCCCAGCGCCGAAGGCGACAACCCTGTCGGATTTGCAGGCGAATCAAAGATCGACGATCAACCGCAGACGCGCGCAGACCGCCGTGAAGTGCGCGACCGTTGGCGCATAGGCTTCCCCGAATACGACCGCTACGGCGACAAGGGCGGACGCGGGCGCGACATCCAATTCAAACGCGGGCGATGGTACGACCCATACAACCAGAACGTTCTGAAGGGCGATTATCCGCTCATCGGTCAACACACGTTTCTCATTCTCTCGGCTTCAAGCTCGTCAGGTCTTGAAATCGGTCGCACGCCGAAGCCTTTGGGCGGGAGCGCAGAGCGACCGGGCAGCGCAGAGTTTTTCGGTCGCCCCGAAGCGCTCGGGTTTAATCAAATACTTCAGCTCTCAATCGAGCTTTTTCGCGGCGACACAAGCTTCAAGCCGCGTACATGGGCCTTGAAATTTTCGCCCACTTTCAGTGTCCCGAACTACGTCAATGCACGCGAGCGCGGACTCCTGCACATCGACCCCCGGCGCGGCACAAACCGTCGTGATTTTCACTTCTCGCTCGAAGAAGCCTTCGCCGAAGTAAAGATCAAAGACGTAAACGAAAACTACGATTTCGCTTCGGCGCGCGCAGGTATCCAGCCCTTTGTCTCTGACTTTCGCGGATTCATCTTTACCGACAACAATCTGGGCTTGCGTCTTTTTGGAGGCTTTGACAACAACCGCTATCAATGGAACGCCGCCGCCTTCACGATGCTTGAGAAGGACACCAACAGCGGACTCAACCGTTTCGACCGCCGCCAACAGAACGTCTATGTCGCAAACTTTTTCCGGCAAGACTTCATCATGAAGGGTTACACGGGCCAAATCAGCTTTCACTTTAACGACGACCGGCGCTCGCGCAAATTCGACCGCAACGGCTTTCAGGTGCGCCCCGCCGTCGTCGGCGATGCGCGGCCTCATTCAATCAAGGTCGGCTATCTCGGTCTTTCAGGCGACGGCCATCTCGGACGCATCAATCTGACAAACTCTTACTACTTGGCTTTAGGACGCGACGATCACAACCCGATTGCAGGTCGCCACACACGCGTGCGCGCGCAGATGGCGGCGGTCGAATCATCAATCGATTTCGATTATCAAAGATTCCGCGCGTCGTTCTTTTTCGCTTCTGGCGACAAGAACCCAACCGACGACAAAGCAACCGGCTTCGATGCCATCCTTGACGACCCGAATTTTGTCGGCGGGCAGTTTTCTTTCTGGAATCGTCAAGGCATTCGCTTACCGCAGACGGGCGTTGCACTCGTCGAGCCGAACAGTCTTCTGCCATCGCTTCGCAGCAGCAAGACGCAAGGGCAAGCCAACTTCGTCAATCCCGGAATCCTTATCCTGAATGCGGGCTACGACATTGAGGTGACGCAGCGCCTGAAGGCGGTCTTCAATCTCAATTACCTGCGTTTTCATCGAACCGAAACGCTCGAATATGTTCTCTTTCAGCCGAACATCCGAAAAGAGATTGGCTACGATTTGAGTCTCGGCGTTGCCTATCGCCCGCTTCTCATCAACAACATCACTCTCAACTTCGGCGCAGCGCTCTTAAAGCCCGGTCGAGGCTTTCGCGACATCTATACCGATGCCGCGCGCAACTGCCCGCCCAACGTTATCGAATTTTGCAATGCGGATGCGACCGTCATAAATCCGAGCAAGCCGCTCTATTCGTTGTTCGCACAGGTGAAGTTTGTTTTCTGATTCGACCAGACCCAAAACTCAGGCCGGGATTAGTCCGCGCATGTCCGAGACGCACACCAGCACCGCACAAAGATTCAAGCTGCCCGTCGTCATCCTTGCGATTGTCGGCGCAATCGGAATCTGTCTCGGCGGCGCAAGCGGCTCAGCTTCCGCCGATGACGCGAGCCTTCAGGAGTCAACATCGAAGGCCGCGCCCACGCCTACCCCCGCCGTCGAAGGCTGCATCACTTGTCACGGGCAGACCGAGCCGATGCACGAGACGCGCGGAGGCCGACTCGAAAATGGCAAAGACGGTCAAGGACTTTCCTGTACTTATTGTCACGGCGGAAATCCTATTGCCAAGACTGCTGAAGAGGCGCACGTCCGTCCGCGTTTTCCTTCCGAATGGAAGCGCGACGGCAAGCCTTCGAGCGCAAACCCTGAACGCACAAACACACTACTTGCGCGCGAGAGCCGCGAGTTTGTGCGCTTCGTCAATCCGGGTGATCTGCGCGTCGCCGCCGTCACCTGCGGCTCTTGTCATGCCAACGAAACTGCCGCATCGCAAACGAGCATGATGCGACACGGCGCAATGCTCTGGGGCGCGGCGCTCTACAACAACGGTGGGTTTCCCCTCAAGGACGCGCGCTTCGGCGAATCCTACGACGAAGAGACGGGCGCACCCGAGCGTCTCATCCAATTTCCGCCTCCAACGCCCGCACAA
>CBDUCU010000399.1:0-4257 GCA_965365725.1 uncultured bacterium
AACTTGAGACGGCGAGCGTGCTCGCCTCTAAACGAAGCCTGCGTAATCAAACCGAGAGTGCTCTGTCTATTCGGTATCTGCGAACGGGTCGGACGCTTTCAAAATCCATGCGCTGTTGTGCTGGGTAAATCCGATTCGCGGATAATACTCGACGGCCTTCGGCGCGGAGAGCAGAACGAGCATCGAGCGCGGCCCCATCCGCTCGCGCGTTTTCTGTATGAGACGCTTCCCCACGCCCTTTCTTTGATACGACAGACGCACCGCCAAATCAGACAAATAACCGACATAAGTGAAATCGGTCAGCGTCCGCGAGATGCCGATAAGCAGCTCGCCGTCCCAAGCCGACACGACGAGGTTCGCGTGTCTGAACATGTCGGCGACAATCTCTCTATCGTCGATGGGTCGTCTTTCGCCGAGCGTCGAATCCTCGTAGAGTTCAATGATCTGATCGAGGTCGAGATCGTTGCCGTATCTGTAGGTTATCTCGCTCATCATCAACGCCCCCGCTCAAAGTTTGCTTCGCGCAAAGGTTCTTCGTCCGAGACCTTCTCGGCGGCGGGCGCGTCTTCGCCTTCGAGCGCGAGCAAAAGCGTCGAGAGAATCGCCAGCGTCATCCCCGCAATAACGACCGGATGCGGAACGACCTTGTAGATCGCAAGCGAGATGATGATCGTGATGACGGGCGCGACCGCGTTCGTCAAAGGACTGACGATGATTGCCTTTCCATGACGAAACGCATAGACGAGACAGAGCGCGCCGATTGAATTCAAGCTCTGAATCAAAGCTGCCAGATACGGGCCGCGAAACCCCCAGTTGATCGGCTGGTTGAAATCCGTCATCACAAGCGCCGCCGGAACAAGCAGGATGCCCGAGACCGTCATGTAAAAGAAGATGCTCTCGGCCTTCATCTTTTCGTTGGCAAACTTCAAGGCCCACGCCTGCACGCCCCACGCGGCAAAAACCAGAAGCGCAAGGATAAGCCAGAGCGAGCCGCTCGACTCCTGCCGGTTGCTCGAATAGGTCAGCAGGGGAATCGCCGCGAGCGCGACAAAGATGCCCAACCACCCGCGCCGGCTCGTCCGCTCGCGCAGCAAAAGCCAAGACATGAGAATCGTCACAACGGGCGAGAGCGAAATGATCGGAAAGATGAGATAGGCCGGCCCCGTCCGCAACGCTTGAAAGAGGATGACCTGCCCGCCCGCGCCGAGCAACCCGATCAAAAGCCCGAGCACAATCGAGCGACGGTCGTGCTCAAGCCGCCAGTCGATGATCTTGAGCGCGACGAGCGCGGGCGGAATCATCGTCAGGGCCCACACCGCATAACTGAGCGTCGCGGGAAAACCAGCCTTCTCCGGCAGCTCAATCAGCGCGCCCCACACGCCCCAGAAAGCCGTCGTCACCAGCGAATAGACAAGCCACAATTTGTTTTTCATATCAATTGAGTTTTCAAATGCTTCGCGGCCTTGATGGATTACGCGCGTTTGCGTCTCTTTACTTATTCCGCGCTATCGAACGACCTTGTCTGTAAAGACCAGCTCGCCAAACATCGAAGGGATGTGAAAATCGCCCTGCATCGTCGGCGACCACGACATCCCTGCCGCCGTCGGTCGGCTCTCGACGCGAAAGAGGTTCATGCGCCAACGGTCGCCCGCACGCGGCGGCAGATGCGGCGCAGTAATCACGTCTTCAAAGGGCAATGCAATCTCGCACGTCCAGCCCCTGTCGCCGCCCCGTCCGTCAATTGTCCCGTCCACCTCGACCGCCCACTTGAGGTTCGCGCTGTTCCAGCTTTGATAGGGAATCGGCTTACGACGATCAATCAGAAAAATGTCGAGCATCGTGCCGAGCGGGTTGACCTCAAGCTCGATGTAGCTCGGATGACGAGCATCGGCCTGTAGAAAAACTTCGACGACCTCTTCGTCCCACAGATGCTCGTCGCGCCGTCGCATCGTCGCCCAGACGTTTTCGTCCTTGCTGCGAAAAGAGAAGTAGATAAATTTGTCGTCGTATAAGATTTTCGCTTCGGTGTGATAGGGCGCGGGCGACGCGTCCCGGTTCATCAAAAACGGGCCGACGCTCTGCGCCTTTGCCCACGCCGTCTCAACGAGTTTGCCATCGACTTTGACAGCCGACCCGACGCGCGCCGCCTCATAAACCGGCAACGGTCGCGTCGTCTGCGCCTGCGCCTGTTGTGTAAGGCCGAGCACGCACGGACAGAGAAGCAAAACTGCCAACAACAAATTTTCGACGCGAAGTTTTTTCAACTTTTTGAATTCCTCAAACGCAAACGCGCCCTTGCACGTTGCGAGGTAATAGTCTGAAAACGCTTCAACTTTGATTTGACAAAAAATGGTGCGCCTTGAGGATTAGCACGCAGCTCGGCCCGTGCGTAATCTCGCCGTTTATGACCATCCGCACGGCCTCTTCAAATTTGACGCGGCGCGGTTCGATAATCTCTGCTTCGTCGTGCGCGGTCGTGGTGTGTTGCAGCTTGCGCGCGAGATAAAGCTGTGCGGGCGAGACGACTATTGACGTAAAAGGATCGACCGAACCGAGATCGATCCATTCATCGGCGATGATGCCGAGCTCTTCGCGCAGCTCTCTCTGCGCGGCTGTCAGAGCGGATTCGTCGCCCTCGATTGCGCCGCTTGCTGCTTCGATACTCTCGCGCTCAATCGCATAACGATATTCGCTCGTCAGATAGACGTATCCATCCGTATCGAGCGCCAGCGCCGATACGCCAGATCTCATCCTGACGGTTGCAAAACTGCCGGGACTCTTGTCCGGTCGAATCACTTTGTCTTCGCCCACCTCAAACCACGAGTTGCGATAAACAACCGTGCTCTCTTCGACCGTCCAGGCCCCCTTTTTACGCGCCATAACTACCGCACGTCCTTCGCCTCTGAAAGCGGCCAATTATCAATGATGCGTTTGTAGAGACGCACGCCCCTTTCGAGCTGCTCGATCTCGACAAACTCGTCCTTTGTGTGAGCCTGCGCGATGTCGCCCGGCCCGCAGACGATTGTCTCTATTCCGGCGCGCGCAAGCTTGCTCGCGTCCGTACCGTAATGTGCGCCCTTGATCTCGCACTCAGCGCCGAACTCCGTTGCGTATGCCGAGCAGACCGCGCGCGCAACCCCTGCCTGCGGCGACGTGTCGAGCGCAGGGTCAACCAGATAAGGCTCTGCAAACTCAAGCTCGACGCTCTCGCCCACAGACGCGCGCACATACTTTTCACAATCGAGCACAGCCGCGCGCCCGTCCTCTTCGGGCAAAAGCCTGCGTTCAATCTCAAACTCGCACGCGTCGGGCACGACGTTGACCGATTGCCCGCCGTTGACGCGCCCGACGTTGATCGTCGGTCGTCCCAAAAGCGCGTGCGGCGCGCGGCTGGAAAGCTCGGAAGCGTAGGCTTCGAGCGCGAGCGCGACGCGTGCACCGTCATAGATTGCGCTCCGGCCAAGATCGGGCATTGCGCCGTGCGCGCTCACGCCGCGAACACGGACGCGCCAGCGCGTCACGCCCTTGTGCGCCACGATCAGAGAGAGCTGCGTCGGCTCGCCCACCACGCACGCGCTCACAGGCCATTCGCGCTCGACCAGTTTCCACGCTCCCGAGAAAGAAAGCTCCTCGTCGGCCATCGCCGCAAAAAAAATCGTTGCGGGGCGCTCGCGTCTTTCAGCGTACTCTGTAAAGGCTGCGAGCATCGCCGCAATCGGCCCTTTTGCATCGCACGCGCCGCGACCATAGACGCGCCCGTCGCGCACGACCGGATCGAACGGGTCAATCGACATATTGGCGACCGGCACTGTGTCCATGTGCGAGTTGAACATCAGGCCGTCACGCCGCGCGCTGCCAGCCGACGTTGTGCCGCTCGCATGAACGATGCCGATCACATTGTCTCTGCCCTCAAATACCTTCTGTCTCTCGCAATCGATACGAGCGCTTCGCAGAACGCTTTCGATATAAGCGGCGACACCGCTCTCGACTGCTTCGCCCGGACACGGACGCATCGGATTGACGCTCGGTATCGCAATCAAATCGCGCACGGTTTGTAGGACTTCGACGGCCATCGCTTTTTTCTCTTGATCGTCTGCGAAACAGTCTCGACTCGCATTATGTCTTTAGCGTTCGCCGCCGGTGCCGGTGCGCGTGCGCGTGCGGGCGGGTGCGCCCAACTCGGCAAGCTGGCTTTTGGCGAGCTGATTTTGCGGGTCGAGCTTTAAGGCGCGTTCGAGCGCGGCGCGCGCCTCTGCT
>CBDUCU010000400.1:0-4256 GCA_965365725.1 uncultured bacterium
TTTACAGTTGGCGGGATGATGCTTCTTTCGATAGCGCAGAGCGCGGCAGCAAGCCCTGCCGCGCCGGACGCGCCCTGCGGATGACCGATCTGCGATTTCGTCGCCGACATCGGTATCCGGCGCGCCGCCTCTCCTAATGCAAGTTTGACGGCCTGCGTCTCGATGCGGTCGTTAAGCACGGTCGATGTTCCATGAAGATTGACGTAATCAATCTCGTCCGGCGTGCGAGCCGCATCTTCGAGCGCCAGACGCATTGCGCGCGCGGGTTCTTCCCCCGTGTCTTCGAGCCGCACGCGATGATACGCATCGCACGTCGCACCGTAACCCGTTATCTCCGCATAGACGTGCGCGCCGCGACCGAGCGCGCCTTCTAAACTTTCAATCACATAGACCCACGCGCCCTCGCCTAAGACCATCCCCGAGCGGTTGCGCGAGAATGGACGAGAGGCGCGCACTGGCTCGTCGTTCCAATCTTCGGTCAACACTTTCATCAAGTTGAAGCCGGCGAGAATGCCGGGCGCAAGCGGCGCGTCAGAGCCGCCGGCGAGCATCATGTCTTGACGGCCGACCGCAATATGTTGTGCGGCATAGGCGATAGCATCCGTAGAGCTTGTGCAGCCCGTCGAGACAACATGCGAGAGCCCGCGAAGCCCGAAGGCCATCGAAAGCTCTGATGAAAGACCACCGTGCGTGGATGATGGAATCGTATAGACGCTCGCCGTGCCGGGTGCGTCCGTGTAGAGAAATCTGTATTGATGCTCGGTGAAGGCAAGCCCGCCGCCGCCCGTTCCCATGACGACTCCGAAAGCGCGCCTTTCATCGAGCGATAAATCCGACGGCTGAAGCCGTGCATCTTCAAGCGCCCCGCGCGCCGCCGCCAAAGCGAGCGGAACATGACGCGCGACGTGTCGCCTATCTTTCGGCTTGAGTTCGCTTTCCCAATCGAAGCCGCGCGCTTGAGCTGCAATCTTGACTGGCGAGTTTGAAACGTCGAATTCTTCGATACGGCTCACGCCGCTCTGCCCCGTCTCAAGCGCGCGCCAGAAGGCCTCGCGCCCCACGCCTACCGGTGTAACGCATCCCAAACCCGTGATAACGACGCGGCGCGGCTGCTTGAAGCGTCCCAACATAGACGGCCAGCTTTCCGTTCTGATAAAGGCTTCAGATTATTTCGGGAGACGCTTTCATCATAACACGCGCCACAGAGACAGGCGTTTGAGCCGCAACACTTTTTCTTACCCCTCGCGCCGCCTTCGCCATAATGCGACGACGGCAACGGCGCACGCGCCGCCCGATATATCTATAAAACTGTCGTAAATCGTTCCCGTGCGCGTCGGCTCGAAGCTCTGATGGTATTCATCCAGAAGCGCACAAGCCGCAACGATGGCGAGAGCAGCGACGTGCCACAGATTTTTTAACCCCACGTTTGAAGAGGTAAGAAAGGCGCGCGCGGCGAGCAGTGCGAGCACGGCATACTCGGCAAAATGCGCGGTCTTACGTACAAGCAGGTGAGCTTGCAGGAGCGCTGCCTCAGTAATGTCGGGGACGAGCCAGATAAGAAGCGGTCGGATGATGCGCGACGTGTTCGATGCCGAAAAATTTCCGGTCGAGGCAAAGAAGATAAAGCCGATCCACAAGACAAGCGGCCCGTAACGCCAGAGGCGCGCGCGCCAAACTGGCTTACTCTTCGGCTCTGTGATGAAATCTTTTTTTCTGAGCATACCCAAGCCGCTTCAAAGCAAAAGAGGGAAGCAACATGCGCCGCTTCCCTCCCCTTCCGAAAATTTGGCTTCTCTTCGTGGCTACAAGGCCGCCGCGCCCGACACGATCTCGATAATTTCGCGCGTGATGCCGGCCTGACGAACGCGGTTCATATTGAGCGTCAGCTTGGCGATGAGCTCTGCCGCGTTCTTCGATGCTGAATCCATCGCCGTCATGCGCGCGCCGTGCTCGGAGGCGACCGATTCCAAAAGCGCGCGATAGATTTGCATTTCGATGAGTCGCGGAAGCAGTTGACTAAAAATTTCTTCGGGTGGTTGCTCGTAGATGTAATCGACGAAGGTGACGGCGCGGCTCGCATCCGTTTCCGCATCATCAACGCTCTCTTCAACGCGCGAGACGGGCAGGATTTGCTCAACCACTGCGCGCTGTGAAAGTACCGACTTGAATTCGCTGTAAATGAGAAAAACTTTATCGACCCCCTCGTCTTCGATAAAGCGCTGCGTCACGTCGCGCGCAACGTCCATCGCTTCCTGATACTCGACGCGTCCCTTGCCCGTCAGCCCGATATTCTCTGCCGCAATCGAGACCGAGCGACGGCGGAAAAAGTCCCGGCCTTTGCGCCCGACGGCGTAAAGCTCAATCGACTTATCGGAGTTCTCGCGTATGAAGGCTTGCCCCGCTTTGATGAGATTCGCGTTGAACGCACCGGCCAACCCTTTGTCGGCAGTGATGAGAACCACCAGGTAACGTTCATCGCCGCGCACATCGAGCAGTGGATGTTTGAAATTCTCATCCGTGTGCGAAGCTAGTTCGGTTAACACTTCGGCCATCTTGATGGCGAAAGGTCTGGCCGAGACGACGCTATCCTGCGCGCGTTTGAGCTTCGCCGCCGAGACCATTTTCATGGCCTTTGTGATCTGCTGCGTATTCTTAACCGACTTGATGCGCCGGCGTATGTCGAGAAGGCTTGGCATAAAAGCTTTTTGTCAGTTGTCCGTAGTCAGTTGATAATTGAAGACAGTTTATGCCGAATCTTTACTGACATAAGTTGGGTTAGCGAAACAACGAACAACTGGCTACGCACAACTGACGGATTCCGCATTTGTTAATCGCCCGCCTGAGCGGTCGCCGCTTGCGGCGCTCGCGTCGGAGCAGCAGACGGAGACTGAGCTGCAATGGCCGACGTATCGGCCCATGTCTGTTTGAAGTCGGCGACAACCTGTTTGAGTTCGTTTTTGATCTCGTCGGTCAGAGCCTTCTTCTCGCGCAGGCTGGCAACTGCGCCCGGATGCGCGTTCTCGATAAAGCGCAAAAGCTCCGACTCGAAGCGACGCACTTGATCAACCGGAACATCATCGAGTTGGCCGTTGGTCGCGGCCCAGATGATAATGACCTGTTTCTCAACTTCCATCGGTTGATACTGCGGCTGCTTCAAAACTTCGACCAGACGCTGGCCGCGCGCAAGCTGCGCCTGCGTCGCCTTATCAAGATCAGAGCCAAACTGCGCAAACGCTTGTAGCTCGCGGAACTGCGCAAGATCGAGACGAAGCGTGCCGGCCACCTGTCTCATCGCCTTCATCTGCGCCGAGCCGCCGACGCGCGACACCGAATTGCCGACGTTGATCGCCGGACGAATGCCCGCGTTAAAGAGGTCAGCTTCGAGGAAGATTTGACCGTCCGTAATCGAGATGACGTTTGTCGGAATATAGGCCGAGATGTCGCCTGCCTGCGTTTCGATAAGAGGCAAGCTTGTCAGCGACCCGCCGCCTTTTGCGTCCGAGAGTTTTGCAGCGCGCTCAAGCAGACGCGAGTGCAAGTAGAATACGTCGCCCGGATAAGCCTCGCGTCCCGGTGGACGGCGCAGCAGCAGCGAGATTTCACGATACGCGGCAGCGTGCTTTGAAAGATCATCGTAGATGGTCAGCGCGTGGCGGCCCGTATCGCGGAAATACTCGCCGATGGCCGCGCCCGCATATGGCGCAAGATACTGCATCGCCGCCGGGTCAGAAGCCGACGCATTGACGACAATGGAATAGTCCATCGCGCCGAAGTCAGTCAGCGTCTTGACGACCTGCGCTACAGTCGATGCCTTCTGCCCGATGGCGACATAGATGCAAACAACGTCCTTGCCCTTCTGGTTAATGATTGCATCGAGCACAACCGCCGTTTTACCCGTCTGTCGGTCGCCGATAATCAACTCGCGCTGACCGCGCCCGATGGGAACCATCGAGTCAATTGCCTTCAAACCCGTCTGCAGAGGCTCTTTGACGGGCTGGCGGTCAACCACGCCGGGCGCGATGCGCTCAAGCGCGTTGTAGTGCTCGGTGATGACGGGGCCGCGATCATCGACGGGACGACCGAGCGCATCGACCACACGACCAATCAAAGCATCACCGACCGGCACGCTCATGATGCGTCCTGTGCGACGAACCGTGTCGCCCTCTTTGATGTGATGAAACTCGCCAAAGAGCACTGCGCCGACCTTGTCCTCTTCAAGGTTTAAAGCGAGACCGCGCACCTCGAAAGGGAATTCC
>CBDUCU010000401.1:0-4246 GCA_965365725.1 uncultured bacterium
CAGCCTTTACGTCCAGGTATTCCGATGCTCCCTGCACGCCTGCGTTCGGCGGACGATGAAAGTCGTGTCCGTAGCCGATGCCCAGACGAAAGTTGATTGAGAAGACGACGTAACCGCGCGCGGCGAGCAGTTGGTTGAGCGCGTAAGCGTTCGAGTAGTAATCCGAATAATGCCACCCCAAAAGCATCTGACGCGGCGGCCCGCCGTGAACAAAGACGATGGCGGGCTTCTTCGACGCGCCGCCGCCTTCGCGCTCAAAGAGTTGCGCGTGAACCTGCACGCCGTCCGCAGATTTATAGACGACCTTGCGCGGAGTGACGAGCCGGCGCGTCGGAAAATCCGCCGGGAGACGGTCTTCTGCAAGCAGGCGTATCTCGCCGCCTTCGGCGGACATCACGGCGGGAAGCGGCGGTCTCTGCGCCGTCGCGCTGATAAATGCAATGTGGCGATTATCGCCCGTCACAACCGGAGTCCACTCCAACCCCTTGCCCGGTGTCAAAACTTTCGGCTCAGCGCTTTCGACAGCAACGCGAACAACGTGACGACGGTCGATGTCGTCTGCGTCGTCTCCGGCGTTGGCGGCAAACAGTAGATGACGCTTGTCATGGCTCAAGGTGATGTACTCGGCCATGTAGTTGCCGGGTGTCAGCAGAAGCGGTTGTCCACCTGTTTCAGAAATTGAATAGAGATGCGGCCAGCCGTCCATGTAAGAGAGAAAGACTATGCGCCCCATTGCGGCCCAATGAAGATTTGTGCCGCCGTGCGTTGTCGGCAGAGAGCCGCGAAGCGTCGCCGGACTCTTCCACAAAAGTTTTCCCGCACCGGTCGTCGCATCAGCCGTCCAGATTGACCACTCCTGCGTGCGCTGCTCAAGGATGGGGTCGGGCGCACCACCCGTGCCGGGCCGTCGAACAAAAGCGATTCTTTTTCCATCGGGCGACCAGCGCGGACTTCCGTCGCGCGAAGTAGACGGCGCGAGCCAGAGTATGTTTGTTCGCTCGTCTGTAAAGATGCCGATGAAGGAATGGTCGCCGCGTGCGGAGACAAATGCCAGACGATTTCCATCGGGCGACCAGACGGGCGATTCCGCTTCGCCGCGCGCTGTAAACATCCTTTTCGGTTGCGACGCGCCGTCAACCGGCACAGTCCAAATCGCTCGGTCTTTGACAAAGGCGAGCATGTTGCCCTTTGGCGAGACGATTGGCTCGTCGCCGCCATCCGCAATCATCTTCGGCGCGCCGCCGATAAATGGCACGCTCCAGATTTGCATCTTGTAAGCGACGGGACTTGAAGCGGGATTGACCGGCACACGGTCGTCCCAATTTGAGCCATGCTCGCCGCCGCGTACATAGACGACGTAACGGCCGTCGGGCGTGATTGAAACACTTGTCAATTCCTGTCCATCGTCCGCCGTGTAGTTTGTCAAACGTCGCGCGCGAAACTGCGGCGCTTCAGCGACGTAGATGTTGCGCAAGCCCTTCTCATTAAACGCCCACGCAATGCGCGAGCCTGTCGCCGCGCTCGTTAGCTCGTTTGGGAAAGGATAGGCACGCACCTGCTCTGCCGTAAACGACACTTGCGCCGAAGCGCTTGCCAACGCGACGACGATGAATGCAAAGCCCAACAATGCACGACTTGTGCGCGCAACAAACTTTTGAGGCAATCTTTGTTTGGTCATCTCATCCTCTTTTGCACTACAGCGCGGGAGCCAATCGAGCGAATCCAAACACATTGACAGCCGCGCTTGCAAGTTTTCTCGCCGCGTGCGAAATGGTATAAGAATTTTCGTCAACCGCTATACAAAAGTTTCTCCCCGCCATGACGCTTCTCAAACAAAAGCGTGTGGCCGCGCACGTCAATATTTGTCGGACAGGAGACGAACAATGGGAAGAACTCTTTTCAAGATCACGCTGGCCTTTATTCTTCTTTTGAGCACATTGCCCGCCCGCGCACAGGACTCAACGGTCGCCGCGTCTGAACGCATCGACACCGAAACTTACTGGAAGATTCGACGCGAAGCGACCGAAAACTCACAAGTCATGCGCACCGTTCAAACATTGACAGACCTCTATGGCCCGCGCCTGACTGGCTCGCCAAATCACAAGGCCGCCGCCGAGTGGGCCGCGCGACAGATGGAAGCGTGGGGACTGACTAACGCGCGTCTTGAGTCGTGGGACTTTAACCGTGCGGGCTGGCTCAACGAACGCGCAACGGGGCACATCATCTCGCCCGTCAAAGATCAGCTCACTTTTGAAGTGCTCGCGTGGTCGCCCTCGACCAACGGCGCAGCGACGGGCCGGGCCTTTCATCTCGTCACGCCTGAGCGCCCGACCAAACAACAGCTCGACGCATATCTCGAATCCGTCAAGGCACAGGTGCGCGGCGCGATAGTTTTGGTCGGTCGTCACACACAAATTCCTGTCAGCTTCAATCCGCCCTACAAACGACGCGACGAACAGGAGGCCCGAAACGCGTTTGATCCAAACCGACCAATTCCCTTCCCGCCCTTTAACGCACCAGCGCCCGCGCCGACTCCCACGCCCGTCGTGCCGAACCCCGCCCCGCCTCTGACTACGACTCAAGTGACAGAGACGATAGACCAATTTCTTTTGACGAACGGCGCGGCAGTCCGCATCAACGACGCTGGCCGAGAGCACGGACAGATACGCGCCTTTGCGCATCGCTCTTACGACGTAACGAAGACCATCCCCACAGTCGTCATGCGCAACGAAGACTACGGGCGCATCGCGCGTCTGCTCGGTGCGGGGCAACAGGTCGAGCTTGAGTTCAACATCGTCAACCGCACATATCCTGAAGGCCGGACTTCATACAACGTCGTCGCAGAGATTCCCGGCTCAGGCGATTTGAAGGACGAAGTGGTCATGCTCGGCGGACATCTTGATTCGTGGCACGCGGCCACAGGCGCAACCGACAACGCCGTCGGTTGCGCTGTGATGATGGAGGCCGCGCGCATTCTTAAAACAATCGGCGCAAAGAATCGCCGCACGATTCGCGTCGCTCTCTGGTCTGGCGAAGAACAGGGCTTGCTCGGCTCGAAGGCTTACGTCGCAGAGCACTTTGGGACTTTTGAAAACCCAAAGTCTGCTTACTCGAAATTCAACGGCTACTTCAATGTCGATAACGGCACGGGCCGTCTGCGCGGCGCGACCGTTTTCGGCCCGCCCGAAGCCGCGAGCATTTTGCGTCAGGCGCTTGCGCCATTTGCTGATTTGGGTTTTGAGGGAGTCGTCACGACGCGCAGCCGCGCGACGGGCGGCAGCGACAACACCTCTTTTAATCAGGCGGGCTTGCCCGGCATCGGCATGGGCCAGGACCCGATTGAATACGGCACGCATACTTGTCACACAAATCTCGACACCTTTGAGCGCATCGTCGAAGACGACGTAAAGGCCGCCGCCATCGTCGTCGCCGCAGGCGTTTATCATCTCGCCACGCGCGACGAGATGTTGCCGCGCTTTCCGCGCGAGCACATGCCGCCACCGCCGCCGCCGACCCCAAGCCCAACGCCGCGCACATAACAAACAGGTCAGCACAGTTTTTCATCTATGACAGAATTGATTGCGTTCAACCAAGTCTGAACGCAAGGAGGAATATGAAGAACATCAACAAGTTTCGTTCAATTGCCGTCGGATGTCTGTTGTCGGTCGTCGCCCTTGCAGCCACGCAGCCTTTGACGATTGATGCTACGGCGACCCAAAAGTTTGAGACGCGCTGTGGGTGGTTTAGCAACCCCACGCCCGGCAACGCCTGGTTAGAGGATCGTCACGGCGAATGGATCATCGGCGTGCAGGGCGGATATCAAGCCGAAGGCGACTGGCCGGTTTTTAAGTCGCGGCAATGGGTGAACACAAATGCCGCAAGCTACGGCTACGGCTGCGCCTGCATGCAGGTCAGAGTCGATCACGAGAGCCGCCGAGTTCTGGAGATTAAAAGCTCGCAGGCTCGCCCGCTCTCCGCGTGTCGTCGGGATAAAAAATTGAGAGAACCAAAGTAGAGCAGGTCGTCATCCGCACTCACACATTTTGCAACTTTTTACATCCATCACTGCGGCGCGCAACTATAATCTCCGCACATCACGAACAGACGCGGCGAATTTGTCAACGGACTTTTGTACGCCGCGCTCCCGAGTAATGCCTTCGCATGCGGAATTAAACGATGGAGGTTTTGTCGGCAATGAACTCTAGTAAATCTTCGATGTTGAGTTGCGTGCTCCTCTTACTTCTTG
>CBDUCU010000402.1:0-4240 GCA_965365725.1 uncultured bacterium
CCCGCCGCTGCCGAACCCTCTTCGACGAGATTAAAAGCCTCGCGCGGAAGCGGCCCCGTATTCGTGCCTTGTGTAAACCGCGCCTGATAAAACCAGTTGCTCGGATCTATCTCGAAGTTTTGAGCCGAAAGCTCGATGCGGCCTGACGAGTTAGGCAACGTGTAGGTTCTCGTCTGTTGCGTCGGACTATTGCCGACCGAATCAACAAGCAGCAGATGAAAATAGCGCGGGCGATGGTGCTGATCGCCGTTGCGAACTGTTTGCGCCCATGAGCTTGCGTCAGTCGATTGCAGAAGCCTTCGGTGTGAAGGATGTGCGTCTGTCCCGACGCGATGCGGGTCGATATACACGTCTCGGAACTTCTGCTCAAAGGCTCCCGCGTCAAGACGACTCTCATATGTCACAACTCTCTCGCCGGGACGCTTCATGCAGTCCACTTCGTAAAAGAGCCGTCGCCAGACAGTGTAGTTGCCCGTCCCAAGCCCGCCCGAATAGTTAGGATTCTCCGTCGCCCAAACCTCAAAGGTGTCGCCGCCATATTGCGACAGGTAAAACTCTACGGGCGACGTCCAACCGTTCTGATCGGTCGTCGCCGTTATGCGCTGTAAGCCCGAACCGGATGAATTGAAGCCGGATTGAAGCGCGCCGGTTAAACCCGCACGATTGTTTGCGCCCGCTTGCAAATACCAATAGACGGTCTGCCCGTTAAGCGTGCGACCATGATCGCCTGAAACCCATTCGACGCGCGCTTTGAGTCTGATTCTCCGACCGAGATCGGGATGGCCGCGCTCTTCCGTCATGTTGATAAATTGATTGCGTCCCGTTGCCGGTCTTGTCTCCCACGAACCATCGCGCAATTGCACCCACTCGGCCAACTCAATAAGACGTATCTGGTCGTTAGTAGGACATGGCTGCAAAGGATTACCGGGTGCGCGCCGCGCATCGCATTGCTGCGCAGCCTGTTCTTCGGCCTGCGACAGCGTTTCGTTGCAATGATGTTCCGGGTGGAACTGCTCCGGCTGTGAATGGCCGGGACAAGGTGGTCGCTCGCGATTGCAATACCAACGCGGGCGGGGCTGGCTTGTGTTGCAGACATCCGAAGCTTGCAGAACAGGACGCGCGTGATAACGACAGTTATGCGCGCGGCACGTCCAAACACTTCCCGCCGCCTCTCGACAGCGATGCTCCGGATGCTGTTGTGGATTTGCGTTATGACCCACACACGCCGGTCTAATTCTGCCACAGACCCAAACGCCGTTTGGACAAGTGTCAAGTCGGGCTCGGTGACCCGGACAGGCATGCGCTCCGCATCTCCATCTAACAGGCATTCTTAAAAACTTCCTTTACTTCTCAGTCAACGAGTTCATCAAAAATTCGCACTGAATAACAGCACACTTTTTGTCTTGCGTCGTCGTTTAAGAAATCAGCTCCGTCTCATTTACCTCGAATTGCTCCGGCTCTGCGACGGCTCCGAGTTCGGCGTAGAGACGATTTACTTTTTCGTTTCCGTTGAGGTCTTGATCTTCAAGAATAGAGATGGCCACAGGAAAGGCAGCATCAAAATTGCGGCCATAAAAGAACATCAGATCGACATATCGCCACACATCAAACTCGGAAGTAACACCGTATTGGCCGGCGCGAGCGATTCCCTCGCGGATAATTTGACGCAAGCCGTTTTCATCCATCTTTCCACATTGTGTGGAGAACGCTTCGCGCAGGTGTGCGGAGACGCGTCCGACAAACTGCTCAAAGAAATGCGCACGGAAAACTTCCATCTGCTCTTTGCGGATTACCAGCATCGCTTCACGCTCCTTTGTTTACCCTCAACGTCTCTTTTTTTCCGTCCGGAGTCTTGCGCCCGAAATTCTTTGGCCGCCTGCCGGGCCGGTGCTAAAATCGCTTTTGCGACGAGCCACTCTCATCGGCTGAAGCCTCAAAATTCCTTCGATTACATAACGTGTATTATGCGCAAATCGAGTGGTCTGGAATTTCAAATTTACGCTCAATAATTTATCAGTGATTTCTCAAGACCATGATGTCTAAGCAGTCCACAAAGTTCTATGGATTCGGACAGTTCACGATAGACGTGGCAAACCGGTTGTTGTTGCGTAACGGCACGCCGCTTTCGCTTCAGCCCAAGACCTTTGACACGCTTCTACTTCTGGTCGAACAACGCGATTTGGTTTTGAGCAAAGAGGAGTTGATGCGGCGTTTGTGGCCTGACAGTTTTGTCGAGGACGCGAACCTGACACAGAACATCTACATCCTGAGAAAGGTGCTCGGGCAAGGCGAAGGCGGCGAGGACTACATCAAAACGATTCCTCGACGCGGTTATCGATTCATGGCTCGCGTCGAAGAGGTCGTTGACGAAGCCGCGCCGGTCGAAGATCTTTCGTACACACATTTCAATAAAGGCGAGGTTAGCCGGCCCGATCCAACGCATCAAGCGCTTGATTCGCTCGCCATCCTGCCGCTGGTTAACCAGAGCGACAACCCGCAATCCGATTATCTTTCGGACGGCATCACCGACAGCATCATCAGCAACCTTTCACAACTGCCGCAACTGCGCGTGCTGGCGCGCAGCACAGTCTTTCGTTACAAGGACAAAGCGGTTGACCCATGCGCGGCGGGGCGTGCACTCGGGGTAAAGGCCGTGCTGACGGGCAGAGTGCTGCAGTTTGAAAATCGTTTGATTGTCCGCATGGAGCTTGTCGAAGTGAAGGGCGGTTGGCAGATGTGGGGCGCGCAATACGACCGCGAGCCGAGAAGCATTCTTGAGCTTCAGGAAGAGATCGCGCGGGAGATTTCAGGCCAATTACAACTAACGCTTTCGGGCGAAGATAAAAGACGGCTTTCAAAACGTCCTACGCAAAACACCGAAGCCTATCTTCTCTTTGTCAAAGGTCGCTACTACCTCAACAAGCGTCTGACCGAGACGCTCAAAAAAGCCATCGAATATTTTCACAGAGCGGTGGACGTCGATCCGCTTTTCGCGCTCGCCTACGCCGGTCTTGCCGACAGCTACGCGCTGCTCAGTCTCTACGGAGCTGTCACGCCACAAGAGGCATTTCCGAAATCAAAGGCCGCCGCGTTGCGTGCGCTGGAACTTGACGAACGCTTATCCGAAGCCCAAACATCGCTTGGCGTGGTCAAGCTCTTTTACGAGTGGGACTGGGACGGGGCCGAAGAAGCTTTTCAAAACTCGATCTCACTCAACCCCGGCTATGCCGACGCGCACCAACGTTTCGGACTCCATCTTGTTGCCAACTCGCGTTTTGACGAAGCCATCCGCGAATTAAGGCGCGCGCAAGAGTTAGACCCGCTCTCGCTCATCATCAACACCATCGCCGGTTATCCCTTCTACTATTCCCGACGTTATGACGAAGCCATCGAGCAATACTTAAAAACGCTGGAAATGGATGCAAATTTTTCAATGGCGCACTTTCGTCTCGGATTGGTCTATGCGCAAAAGGGAATGTTTAGCGAGGCGCTCGATGAATTAAGGATGGCTCAAAAATTGTCCGGCGACCGTGACGCAACAGCCGCGTACGGTTACGTCTGCGCCTTGATGGGCGACACAGCGGAAGCGCGCGCCGCCCTCGCCGAGTTGGATCTCAGAGCTTCTCAAAAAGAGTTTGTACCCTCTTACGATTATGTGATGATCCACGCCGGATTGGGCGAGACAGACAAGGCCGTAGATTTTCTTGAGAAGGCCTTTGACGAGCGTTCCTACTGGTTGATTTACCTTGAAGTCGATCCGGTTCTTGACAGCCTACGCACGCATCCACGTTTCGCGAAATTGTTGAAACAGTTGCGGCCTAAGCAATCACATATCGAGCAGGTTCGATAGTCAAAGTTCGGTTAATCCTCTTAACGCTTGTGAAGTTTTATTAACCCTGGGGAAGTTCAGGAACTGATTGCGATAGACGCTGGATTCGAGTCCTTTCATGCGCTTTGCGACTTTTTCACATGCTTTGTGTTTCTACTCAGAGGGTTAGCACAAAGGACGCAAAGCAGTAGCAAAGCGCATGAAAGGTCGCTCGCTTCTATATTCCGAGCACGTTGACGAGTTCCTGCACCGAAGCCGCGCTCTTTTGCAAAGCGATTCGTTCTTCAGCAGTTAAATTGATCTCGATAATCTGTTCAAGACCGCGCGCGCCGAGTTCATATGGTACGCCGACGTAGAGACCCTGCACGCCGTATTCGCCTTCGAGATAAGCAGCGCACGGCAGAATCTTTT
>CBDUCU010000403.1:0-4239 GCA_965365725.1 uncultured bacterium
CGCCGGCGCCGATCCGCAAGACCTGGCCGACTGCGCGCGCCACAACGTCGAGCGAAACGGGACGCACGATTGCTCCTGCCTGCTCGCCCGCTTCGACGGCACTCTGAGTCCATCCCCAGGGCGTAAAAAGGCGCGTCGATTGGTCGCCCGGCTTTTCCGGAGAGACGATTTCCACCTGACGGCGAACCGCTTCGGTTTGTAGCTCGACGGGCCAGGGCTCAGCAAGCAATAGCGCATCGCCCGGTTGCATGAGCCACAAGAGATGTCTGACGAGCCGCCGGTTAAGCGCATCGTAAAAGGGAAGACGACGATACGAGACGGAAGCGCCGACGGAGATTTCCATCTCGAAATCGGCGTTCATGTACCAAAGTCTTGAAACCTTCGGTGAGATAAAGCACCTCTGACAGAGACGTTTTGTAATACCTCTTAATGCGATTGCGTGGAAGAGTCGTCGGCGCGCTGCTTTTTCTGGTAGAGATACGAGACGGCCAACAAGATCAGACCGAGCACGCCGAAAGAGATGATGCGATAAATCTTTTCGAGCGCCGCCAGATCCCAAAAGAATACTTTGACTGTCGTCAAGCTGAGCATGACAAGCGCCATGACGCGCAGAAGCTTGTTGCGCCTTATGTAACCGTAAGCGAGCATCGCTCCGCCGTAGAGCGCCCAGACGACCGAGAGCGAAAGGCTCTCGGCCAAACGCAGCTCGCGCAGGCGTTCGCCCTCGGCGCGCGTCTCAAGAATCATCCTTTCAAAATAGCCGCTCGCCTCTGCGCTGAGCGCGACGACGGCGAGCAGGTGCGCGAGGAGCACCAGCGCGGGCCGGACAATCTCGCTCTCCTCTGCGGGCGCGTAGTCGCCCCGAGCGTAGAGATGCGCGCATGCAGCGAGCGCAGCCGTCATCAACATAAAGGCGAGAAAAGTTAGATTGAAGAACGGCGCATGCCAGGGCGCATCATGATAGCTCGCATCGACGGTTATGAGTTTTAACGCGGTGAAGCCAAGCAGCAGAAGCGCGCTGTAGCGCAGCAGCCGCATCCGCCGCAGAAGCCCGAACGAAAGGACGATTGCGCCGTAGAAAATCCAGAGCGCTGAGAGAGAGAACTGTCGCGCGCCTTCGAGCGCGGCAAATTTTTCCGCGTCGCCCTCTGGAGAACGAGCAATGCGCTGGCTGAAGTAGTCGTTGACATCGAGCGTGAGCAAGACGAAAACGAGTCCGGCTGACGCAAGCATGTAAAGCGAAGTGATGGCCTTGCGCTCGCTTTCCTCCGTCGCTTCGCCCGCGCTTTGGTAGAGCCTTGCCGCGCCGAGAAGCGCGCCGACGAGCACGGCGCAGGAAAAGGCGCGTGCATTCAAGAGCGGCGTAAATACTGCGCCCGTCTGAAGCCCCGCCTCAGCTACGTCCCACCCAAACCAATGCATGAGCGCGACGCTAAAGACGACGAGAGCCGCATGTCGCGCCGAAGGCTCTTTGGCGCGAAGTCCGACCCACGTCAGCATCAACGCTTCGGTCGCCCACGCGGTCGTCACCCAATGAAAGTCGAGCTGAATCGCAACGGCTGTGGTGAAAAAGGTGACGGCAGCGCCCGCATAGCTGTAGCGCAAAAGAGCGTCTGCGCGATGTTTTTCCCAGACGAGATAGAAAAGCAGTATGTAGAAGACCGAGACCATCAGCGCAAACGAGCCGAGCGGTCGGTTGTAGCCCGCGTCTTTGAGATGCACGTAGGTGGCGCAGAAGTAGAACGTCGCGTTGACGATGACGAGCAGGATGTCGGGCCAGCGCGCAGGCCTTTGTTTGAGGATGTTGTGGACGGGCGCGATTGCCGAGAAAAGAACAAAGAAGAGCGTCAGGAAAAAGATAGTCGGCCAGAGTTTGTGCGCGACGTAGTGTTGGCTCGCCCAACCGACGAACATTGCGACCGTTGCAAAGAACGAAAGAAAGTTGAGGATGCGCCAACGCTTGAAATAGGCAAGCGCAAGCACGCCAGCGTCGAGAAAGGCCAGATACGTAAAGAAAGCGATTTGATGATCTACGCCGGTCGAAAGCAGAACAGGCGTAGAGAACCCGCCAATCAAAGCAAGGATGGCGATTGCTCTGGCATCGTGTCTGACGGCGAGCGCGACGGCGAGCGCGGTCACGGCAGACATCAACATGAAAGCAGATGTCTGCCCGATCAAATCGTAGAAGACGCGCGCCGCGTAGGTGGAGAGGTAAAGTATGAGCACGCCGCCGCCCGAGAGCACAGATGCGTATTGCCTTAAACCCTTCGCGCGAAGACGCTCGGCCAATGCGAGGATCGCAAACCCTGCGCCTGCGCCGAGCGTGACGCGCATCGCTGGGTTGACCCATTGATTGTCAAAAGCGTATTTGAGAAAGAAGGCGACGGTTAAAGTGACGGCGATGATGCCGAGCCAGTTGAACCAACTGCCGCCGATCATCGTCTCCATGTCGCGCGCACGCATTGCTGGCGCGGTGCGCGGCTTGCCCTCGCCATTAATGTTGCTTGCAAATACGTCGTCTCGACTGCTTCGCCGCTTTGAGCTTTGACCTTCGCCCGCCGCGTCTGTTGTCGAGCGCGAAGAGCCGTGAGCAAAGGGCGGCGTTGTGTGTCCCGGTCGCGGCTCTTGGCGCACATCTCGCGTCTGCGCGTCTCGTCCATCGGGCGGTGGCGCATCCGAAGCGACGCTCTCATGCGGCATCAATGGTTGCTCTTGCGCGGGGGCGCTTGATTCGTTGCGCTCGTCAGTAAACGTTTCATAGAGCGGCCTGCGACGGGCGGGTTCGCGCAGCTGTTCGACGGGTCGGAAGTCGAGGCCGACGCGCTGCTCGATTTTGTAGAGACGCTCAGTGTGAGTCCGCAAAACCTGCTCGAGGCTTTCGAGACGCACGATGAGGCTTCGCAGTTCTTCTTCGCGCGAGGGCGTGTCTTCGGCCATAGCTGCTCCTTGCGTCGGGAGGCGAATGAACGTTGCATGCGAACCGCCTCACGAGGCGGACTAATGATACGTCACTTCAGACGAAAAGCGGGCCAAAGGCTTGAGACAGTTATTGTTTTGTCACAAGGTTTGCGGAGCGATAATGTGAGAGAAACTGTTTGACGTAGCTACGCAAATCTTCGAGCGAAGAATCGGCGATGATGCGAAAGATTCTCATCTGACAGCTGCGCGCAATCTCGCGCGCCGCGACCGTATCGGTAATGACAAAGGCGCTTGCACGCAGGCCGCGCTCCCACCTGCGCTCACGCGCGTCGCGAAAGTTGAGCGCCGCCGGGTCAACGCCTGCGGCAACGAGTATGACGCGCGCGAAGTTAAGAAAATCGGCCCAGCGTGAGACGACCGAGATCAGAGCATCGGGCGGAGGCAGACGCTCGCCCCGGAGAGATTCAGGAATAGAGCGTGAGTGTAGCCAGAGCACGCCGGTGGCTGCGGGGAGCGCAGCGCGCACACGATCCGCTTGGCTATGCAGAGCGACGACCGACGCGCCCATCAGGTTTGATTCGTCGGCGCATGCTTCGATGCCGATGCCGCGCACGCGAAAATTTGTGGCTTCTTCAATCTCGGCGACGAGGATTTTGCGTAGCTCTGCGTCGGGTTCGACGACGACAAAATGGTCGGGCGGCTGAAGCTGTAACCAATGTTTGACGCGCGCCTGAATCTCCGCAAGCGAAAAGCCCGAGCTGCGTGCGCGCATGAGAAAGGCCGAGATGATTTGATCGAGCGCGAGGCTTGGGTCTGCTTCTACGTCTTCGGGCGCGTGTGCGCGGACGTAGACGCCGCTGCCCCTTTTCGATTCAAGCCAGCCGAGACGCTCAAGCTCTCGATAGGCGGCGCTGACGGTGTTTGAATGGATCGAATAACGCCTGCCAAGCTCGCGCGTCGAAGGCAGACGCTCGCCCGGTTTTAAATCACCGCTTGCGACACCAAGCATGATCTGCGCGACGAGCTGCTCGCGGACTGAAACCTCGCTGTTTTTCGAGAGCCAGAGAAGCATGTTGGAAAGAGGTCAGAGAACAGAGATCAGAGGATAGTGAAGGCTGCGCGGCCTTATCTTCTAACCTCTAAGCTCTATTCTCTGACCTCTGTTGTCAACGTTTCTTGCCGCCGGTCAGCGTATCGATGACGTTTGTGACCGCGCGCGCGACGCGCCCTACGGTGCGACCGGCAGATTCGGCAACTTTGGTAGTCAGGTCGTTGCTTTGGTCAGCGCCGCCTAGCCTCCCCCCCGGCGTGAACCGCCCT
>CBDUCU010000404.1:0-4219 GCA_965365725.1 uncultured bacterium
GGTCGTAGATCGCGGAATTGCGCGCGACGGCCAGGACGTGCTTGTCGAGGGCCGTCGGGTCGGCGTCGTCACGTCGGGCAGTCCCGCGCCCTTTCTCAAAAAGAACATCGGCATGGCCTATCTGCTTTCCGAATATGCGGAAGCGGGCCGCGAGATACAGATTGATGTGCGCGGTCGCGCGGTTGCTGCACGCATCGTTCCCACACCGTTTTATAAACGCGAGAAGAAATGAATAGCTGTTAGCGATTAGCTGTTAGCTTTCAGTTAAACGATTGGCACGGTGATTTACATTCTATTCGACGACGCGCTTTACGCAATCAATAGCAACTTACGACAATAGGCTACAACGTAAGTCGCTAGTTAAAACTAAATCGTTAAAGGCTAAAAGCTAATCGCTAAAAGCTTCCTCAAGGAGAATCATGGCAAACGTTCCAGAAGATTTGCACTACAGCAAAGATCACGAGTGGATCAAGGTCGAAGGCGACGTAGGGATAATCGGCATCACAGACTATGCGCAGAACTCTCTGGGCGACGTGGTCTATGTCGAACTGCCGAAGGTCGGCGATCAATTCGAGGCTCACGAGCCTTTCGGCACGGTCGAATCTGTCAAGGCCGTCTCAGAGCTGTTTACGCCGATTGCGGGCGAGGTGGTCGAGATCAACGAGGCGCTTCAGGACGAGCCTGAGCGCGTCAACACCGACACCTACGGCGGCGCATGGATGATCAAGATGCGCGTCAAGAACAGGGGCGACATCGATGGTCTGTTGACCGCCGCCGAGTACGAAGATTTTATCAAGACCGAAACGGAGTAAACCAAAAGCCCGTGCGCTACATCCCTAATTCGCCTGAAGAGCGGCAGGAGATGCTCGCCGAGATCGGACTCGGCTCGCCAAAAGAACTCTTCGACTCGTTGCCCGCCGATACGCTTCTCGATGCGCCGCTCAACGTTCCCGACGCGCTCTCTGAGATAGAATTGCTCTCGCGTTTCGAGTCGCTCGCCTCGCGCAACGCGGCGGCCTTCCGTCCGAGCTTTCTCGGCGCGGGCGCATATTCGCACTACTCGCCGACGATTATCGATTCGCTTATTCAACGCTCCGAGTTCTTTACGGCCTACACGCCCTATCAACCCGAAGTCTCGCAGGGGACGCTGCAAGCCATCTTTGAGTTTCAGACTTTGGTCTGCCAGCTGACGGGGATGGACGTCGCAAACGCCTCGATGTACGACGGCTCGACCGCGCTTGCCGAAGCCGTTTTGATGGCCGAGCGCGTCACACGCCGCACAAGGGTGATCGTCTCAGGCGCGGTTCACCCCGAATACTTAAAGGTCTGCGAAACATATGTCGCGCATGCAGGCATCGAGCTTCAGCAGACAGGCTTCGACGAGCCGACGGGTCGAACGGCGCTCGACAAAATCGAAGGACTCGACCAGACGGTTGCGGCGCTCGTCATTCAATCGCCAAACTTCTTTGGCTGCGTCGAAGACGTGCGCGCGGCGGCTGAACGGGCGCATGCGGTCGGCGCTCTCTTAATTGTCGCGGTCACCGAAAGCGCGTCTTTCGGATTGCTCAGCTCGCCCGGTGAAGCGGGCGCGGACATCGTCATTGCCGAAGGCCAGTCCTTCGGCGTGCCGCTCTCTTTGGGCGGCCCTTACGTTGGTCTTTTTGCGACGCGAGAAAAGTACGCGCGCCAGCTTCCAGGCAGGCTCGCCGGTGTGGCCTACGACAAAGAGGGCCGTCGCGGTTTCGTGCTCACACTGGCCACGCGCGAGCAGCACATCCGGCGCGAAAAGGCCACCTCAAACATCTGCACCAACGAGGGACTCATCGCTCTGGCTGCGACCATCTACATGACGACGATGGGACGCAAAGGCTTGCAGGAAGTTGCCACGCAATGCGCGCAGAAGGCGCACTACGCAGCGCGTCAGATTGCATCAATTGAAGGCTACACGCTTCCCTACTCTGCGCCCTTCTTCAACGAGTTTGTTGTCCGTGCGCCAGTTCCGGCAGTCGGGCTTTTGTATCGTCTCGCAGACGAGCACAACATCACGGGCGGGCTGGCGCTCTCGCGCTACTTCCCCGAACGACCCGGAGACATACTTGTCTGCGTCACCGAAACCAATCGCCGCAGCGAGATCGAAGCGCTTGTCGCAGGACTCAAGGAAGTCAGCAGTCAATAATACGTAATCAGTAGTCAGCAGCTCTGCCGACACTTGACTACCAACTACTAACTACCGACTTCTGACCACCGACTTTTTATGAAGACTCCAAAAGCCACCCCGCACGTCACACAAAACGAGGCGCTTATCTTTGAGCGTTCGCAATCGGGCAGGCGCGGTTATATGCTGCCCGCGCTCGACGTCGACGAAACGCCGCTCGATGAAATTCTTCCGGCAGAGCTGCGTCGCACGGATGATCTCGAAGGCGTGCCCGAACTCTCTGAGACCGACGTTGTCCGACACTTCACGCGCATCTCGACGTGGAACTTCAACATCGACCTCGGCATGTATCCCTTGGGCTCGTGCACGATGAAATACAACTCGCGTCTCAATGAAAGGGTGGCGCGGATTCCGGGTTTTGCAAACCTGCACCCGCTCGCTCCGGAAGAGGACGCGCAGGGCGCGCTCGAAGTGATGTACGAGCTTGAGCAGCATCTGGCCGAGATCACGGGGCTGCCCGGCATCTCTCTGCAACCGGCGGCAGGCGCACATGGCGAGATGACGGGCGTGATGATGATTCGCGCGTTTTTAGACCGGCGCGACGGCGTTGGCGCGGGCGACGCTCCGAAGCGCAATGTGATGCTCATCCCCGATTCGGCGCACGGCACAAATCCCGCCTCGGCCTATCTCTCAGGCTTCTCCGTCAAAACGATTCGCTCGACGACGGAAGGCTTGACCGACCTCGAACACCTGCGCGAGCTTTGCGCGACGGGCGACGTGGCCGGCCTGATGCTGACGAACCCAAACACCTGCGGCATCTTTGAGCGCAACATCAAAGAGATTTGTCAAATCGTCCATGAAGCGGGCGGACTCGTCTATATGGACGGCGCAAACATGAATGCTCTGGTCGGCGTGGCGCGCCCGGGCGACATGGGCGTTGACGTTATTCACCTCAACCTTCATAAAACATTCTCGACCCCGCACGGAGGAGGCGGGCCGGGCTCCGGCCCTTGCTGCTGCACCAAAGAGCTTGAGCCTTTCCTTCCCGTTCCGCGCATCGCACGCGACGGCGAGCGCTTCCGTCTCGACTTTGAAAGACCGCAATCAATCGGTCGCGTCAAAGCCTTCTACGGCAACTTCGGCATGCATCTGCGAGCGCTCAGCTACATCCTCACGCACGGGCGCGACGGCTTGCGCGAGGCGACCGAAGCAGCCGTCCTCAACGCGCGTATGATCGCGCACGGACTCGCCGATACGTTTGACCGTCCGTTTGATTCGCCGCCGATGCACGAATGCCTTTTTACCGACAAGCGGCAGACGCGCAAAGGCATCCACACGCTCGACATCGCCAAGCGTCTGATCGATTACGGCTTTCATCCGATGACGATCTACTTCCCGCTCATCGTACAGGGCGCGATGCTGATTGAGCCGACCGAATCCGTCGGTCGACAGGAGATACAGCAGTTCATCGATGCGATGAAAGAGATTGCGCGCGAGGCTACGGATGAGCCCGAAACGGTCTTAAACGCCCCGCACACAACGCGCATCGGGCGTCTGGACGAAGCCGCCGCCGCGCGCAAACCCGTGCTGCGCTGGAAGCCCGAACAGAAGGCCGCAACCGCCTAGCCATTGCGCTGCGTCCGCTCACGGATTTGCGCCGCATAGATATCTTTCGAGCTCTATGCGGCGCAAATCTTTTCCGCTCAGAATCTTCATCTATTCACGTCAAGCGGGCTTTTGACTGCGCGTCCGCCACGGTTAAGAACGTGCGTGTAGATCATCGTCGTTGCCAGATCCTGATGACCTAGAAGCTCCTGAATTGTTCTTATGTCGTGCCCGTCTTCGAGAAGATGCGTCGCAAAGCTATGACGAAAGGTGTGACAGCTGCCCGGTTTTGTGAGGTCTGCGCGGCGGACGGCCTCTTTGACCGCATGTTGAAGCGTCGTTTCCGAGAAATGGTGTCGGCGTTCGCGGCCTGAACGCGGGTCAATGCTTCGTCGCATCGACGGAAAGACATACTGCCAGCCCCATTCTTTCGCGGCCTGCGGATATTTGCGTGATAAG
>CBDUCU010000405.1:0-4219 GCA_965365725.1 uncultured bacterium
CCGTGCTCCACAACACGCCTGCCGCGCCCGTTGCGATAAGGACGAAGGCGGTCAAAACCGCCGTGCGACGCGTAAGCATCGAACGCGTCAGATAGAAGATGAGAAACGTGCTGACCGAGACGAGCTTTCCGGCGCTGACACGCGGCTCGGCGGAGAAGAGGACGGAAAGGATCGTCCAGAAGAGGAGAAGCCACAAAGGAAGATCAAGCGGCGTGCGTTTTATCCCGGCGTTGCGCGAGAGGATGAGTCGGAAAAGCCACGCCAGGACGACGATTGAAAGACCCATCCACGCGCCAGCAATCGAATGCGGAGCGGCCAACGCATATAGAGTGAAGCCCGCGAGCGCGATGGCGCGCGATGCGGCGTGCGCTGGATGAGAAGATTCTTCTTTTGCGGTATGTGCGTCGGAGAAAGTCGCGTCGGATTTTCGTTCGCCTGAACCCATCGCAAGCATGGGAGGAGAATGAGAAAAGAGACCTTTCAGAAGTCTCAGTTCGTCACTCGTCCAACGTCCCTTGTCCTTTCTTTTCGCTCTGTAAATCGTTGGAAAATTGTTCGGTTGACGAGCCGCGCACGAGCATGTTAGCTTCAAAATTGCCTGACGACGAGGACGGGGCTTGCAAGTCAGGCGAGACGCACCATCCAACCGGGCGCTCGGCCTCCCTTGCCGCGTAGTTCAATTGCCTCGCCGAAACCTTTGAAGGCCCGGTTTTAAATCAGAGCAACAAAATCCTGATGGCATTCGATAAAGCAAAGGCTATCCGTGCGGCTGAGAAGCACCTTGCACAGGGCAAAGTGCCCGCCGCCATCGAAGAATACAAGCGCATCGTCGAGCACGACCGCGAAGACTATACTTCGCTCAACACGCTCGGCGATCTTTATGTGCGGACGGGCAAACAACAGGAAGCCGTCGCCTGTTTTAAGCGCGTCGCCGAACACTATCGCGTGCAGGGCTTTGCGCTCAAAGCCGTCGCGATGTTCAAAAAGATCACGCGCTTTACACCTGAGGATATCGCCATCTCGGTTGCGCTCGCCGGTCTCTACGAACAACAGGGGCTGCTCGTCGAAGCGCGCGCGCAGTATCTCACGGTCGGCGATCTGCTCGCACGCCGGGGCCAATCGCGCGAAGCGCTTGAAGTTCTCCAGCGCGTGGCTGACCTTGCCCCCAACAACACAGAGATTCGTCTGCGGCTCGCCGAAGGATTCTCGCGCGAAAATCTTCCCGACTCAGCCGCGCAGGCCTATACGGAGGCCGCCGACCGTCTTATCTCAAAAGCGCAGTATGAACGCGCGCTTGAAGCCTACCAGCACGCGCTGATGCTGCGCCCGCATGCGCACGCCGCTTTGCAGGGACTTCTCAGCGCGCACGCCGCTTTGGGAACGGCTGATGAAGCGGCGGAGATCCTCGAACAGGCCATCGTCGTCAAGCCCGCCGATCTTGAGCTGCGCGCCATGCTTGTGCGCGCTTATATCGAGTCGGAGAACCTCGAGCAAGCCGAGCGCGCGGCGAGCGATCTTGTCGGACGCGATGCAACTTCTTACCCGTACTTCTTCGACGTGGCGCGGCTATGTCTTCAACAGAAGGAGATAGACCGCGCCGTCGCGCTGACAGGCCGCGTCGTCGAGACGGCCTTGACGGGACGCGAGGACGCAAAGCTTCTCGAAGTGCTCGAAGAAGCGTTGCGGCGCGACCCCGAACACATCGGCGCGTTGCTGCTGCTTGCGCGTATCTACGAATGGCGACGCGACGACGTTCATCTCATCACGACGCTTGAACGACTTGCCGAAGCAGCCGAAGCGGCAAAAGCCGAAGACGAGGAGCGGCGCGCGCTTGTGCGTCTCGTTCGTCTCGGACGAGAGAGCGCGAGAATCCGTGAGCGGCTCAATGCTTTGGGCGGCGCTTCCGATCTGGATGAGGATGCGGCGGCGGGCGCAGCGCGACAGCAAGTTTCAAATGAAGTTCCGACCTTTGAGAGTTTCATGCTCTCAGACGATGCGCAAAGTCCGGAACAATCTCCGGCGCAAGCCGGCCCGCAATCTGCATCTGAATTTTCATGGGAGACCAACTCAACGGCGACAACGCCGGGCGCGGATAATTCTTTCGCCGATCTCAACAGCCAGTTTACCGATAATGCCGGCGCGACCTTCAGCCAAAAGCCGATAGCAGCGCCGCCGCCCAGCTTTGAGGATTTTCAAAGCGTTGATTTTGGGGCACCGTCCGCACCAGTCGAAGATGCGCGCGAACGCATGCTCAAACAGGAGCTTGAGAGCGTCGATTTCTACATCGTGCAAGGCTACACGGATATTGCGCGCGATACGCTCGACTTGCTTGAACGCCAGCACGGCGCGCACGCGCAGATTGACGAGCGTCGCAACCGTCTGACGGCTGCTGCTGCCGCAACGACCACCGCCCCGGCAGAGGAACTGTTCGCGCCCTTCGAATCCAAGCCTGCCACAGACGATGTGGACATGGCCTTTGCAGGGATGACGATGGAGCCGCCGGTTGCCGAGCCGTCGCGTCCCAGCCAGGAATACAACTTTGCGTCTGCTCAACCGCCGCAAACGGCTTCAGAAGCGGAAGCGGGGCTTGATCCGGGACTGGCCGCCATTTTCGACGAGTTCCGCGAAGCGGTCGAAGACGTAGAGCCGGAAGCGCAAGTCGATTTCGAGACCCATTACAATCTCGGTCTCGCCTATAAAGATATCGAGATGCACGATCAGGCAATCGAGGCGTTTCAGCAAGCCATTCAAGTCGCTCCATCCGGCGATGGGACGCCTCGCTATTTGCAGTGCTGCAACATGCTCGGCCACTGCTTTATGCAGAAGGGGATGCCGAAGGTCGCCGCGATGTGGTTTCGCAAGGGTCTCAATGCGCCCGGTCACACGGAAGACGAATATCAGGCGCTCCGCTACGAGCTTGCCACAGCCTACGAACAGATGGGCGACACGCGGCTTGCCATCGATACCTTTACAGAAGTTTACGGCATCGATGTAACCTATCGCGGAGTCGCGGAAAAACTGCGCGAACTTCAAGAGCAGCAGGCCGTCAATCGTGAATCGTAAATCGTAAATCGTTGTTTGCGCTCTCGGCCCTTAAGATTTACCATTCAAGCCGAGAGACGACGCAACTTCTATTAACGATTTACGATTCACGTCTTTTATGTCCTCGAAGCTCACCGTCATCTTCTATATCATTCTGTGCCTTGAGGCCGGGATCGTGCTGACGCTTCTGCCCTGGATGCAGCCGTTTGGACTGCTCGGCGATTGGGGCGACAACTATTTTCTCGTCTTTGCAGCACAGAAGGCTGGCCTCAGCGGACTCCAGAGCGTGATCTCTTCGGGTTGGGTGCGCGGCGCAGTAACGGGTCTCGGCGTGCTCAATTTCCTGATGGCGTTCTGGGAGATTGCGCATTTCAACCAGACCGTTCGCAGTCTTCAATCTCAGGCCGACGCGCACGCCGCCGCCAACAAACCAAACGTCAATCTCCTGCCGCAACAAGAAGATGTCGCTCGACCTGCCGATGCCTCTGACTTATCTCATCACGAGCGGCGAGACGACTAAAGAGACTGCTCCGTCAAACAGCGAGTTTGTCAAACTACTCGAACTCGTTCGCAGAGCCGTCGCCGCGCGCGTCTCGCTCGTTCAACTGCGCGAAAAATGTCTTACGTCACAGACGCTCTACGAGCTTGCCGAGCGAGCCGCCGCAATTACACGCGGAAGCTCGACGCGTCTTCTCGTCAACGACCGCGCCGACATTGCGCGCGCCGCAGGGTGCGACGGCGTTCATCTCACCTCTCAATCTCTCGAAGCCCAGATTGTGCGGCGCACATTCGGCATGGATTTTCTTATCGGAGTCTCGACGCACTCGATTGACGAGGCGCGCGCTGCACATGCCGGGGGCGCGGACTTCGTAGTCTTTGGCCCCGTCTTTGACACGCCTTCAAAACGTGCCTACGGCGAACCGCTCGGTCTTGAGCTTTTGCGCAAGGCCGCGCGCGAGCTGCATCAGTTTCCGATCATTGCCATCGGCGGCATCTCTGCTGAAAATGCGCGTTCTACTATCGACGCAGGCGCGGCAGGCGTTGCTGCGATTCGACTGTTTGCCGAAGCGCGCGACCTTGACGCGACGATGAGAGCGCTTGGCCTTTCAAGTGCGGCTCGGATAAATTTACCTGCGTGATTGAAAAGAATGATTCAACAATGCCGGTCGCGTTGACC
>CBDUCU010000406.1:0-4202 GCA_965365725.1 uncultured bacterium
CATCCTTGAAAAACTTTGGAATGACGTGACTGGCTTTGTTAAAATCCACCCGCAGCGAAAATTCCCGGCGATTTGCCTCGACCGCCTCGACCGCCTTCATTTCGCCGTGCAGTGTCGGCGCAAGTCGTTCTAAAAATCTTTAACCTGCAAGGAATTTTCCGAAATATTTCCGAAACCCGACAATGCAAGTCCGAAACCGCCAGATTTATGAGTTCGACGAATTCCAACTTCACGCGGACGAACGCCTCCTGCTGCGCCGGGGCGAGCCTGTCGCCCTGCACGGCAAAGCCTTCGAGATGCTTTTAGTGCTGATTCGTCATCGCGGGCGGCTGCTGACAAAGGAGGAGTTGTTCGATCTGGTATGGCCCGACCAGATTGTCGAAGAGTCGAATTTGACGGTGAATATGTCGGCCATCCGCAAGGCTCTGGGCGAGCGGGCGAGCGCGCCCCGCTACATCAAGACCGTCTCCGGGCACGGCTACCGCTTCATGGGCGATGTGCGCGAGATATTGGATAAAGATGAAGAGTTGCTGTTCGAGCGCGAAACCGTCACTCGCATCGTCGTTGAACAGGAAGAGGTCACGTCTGACGTAGACGTTGAAAAGCCATTTCTACCAAAAGCGTTTACGCCGCTTGCCCTCAAACAAGGAGACGAAAAGGTTGCGCCGCGCACGCGCGCCATTCTCTTTCTCACGTTGCTCGGCGCGCTCGTCTTGATTGCCGCCGCGACCGCTTACCAACTCTGGCGCGCTAAGAGACCACGCACGCCTTTTCAGCAAATACAACTAAGCCGCTTGACCAATAGCGGCAAAGTTGCGGGCGCGTGCATCGCCCCGGATGGTAAGTACATCGCATTTGTGTTGAGCGAGAGCGAAGGCAATAGTTTATGGGTGCAACAGGTCGGCACGGCAAGCCGCGTCCGCGTTTTGCCGCCGACGAAAAGCCACTACTGGGGTATCACCTTTTCCCCCGACGGCGAATACATCTATTACAATCTCTTCGCGGGAGACAAAACCGACGTTGAGCTCTTTCGCGTGCCATCGCTCGGCGGGGTCTCACAACAGATTCCCAACATAGTCACCTCCTCGATTACGTTCGCGCCGGATGGAAAACAGTTCGCATACACGACTCCTCAATCCACCGGCGAGATCGCGCTTATGGTTTCCGACATCGAAGGGAGCCAGCAGCGCGTGCTGGCGAAGGCTCAACACCCGAACCGTTTCGAGTATCAAGGACAAGCCTGCTCATGGTCTCCCGACGAAGAAACTATCGCCTGTTTCGTCAACAACTTTGAGACCGACGCAAGCTATTCTTCAATCGTCGGCATCAGCGTTAGCGACGGACGCTTGCAACCCTTGAGCGCGCAGCGTTGGCATAACGTGAGCGGCATTCGTTGGCTCGGAGATGGGGACGGCCTGATTGTCGCGGCGAGTTCCAATCCTTCCGCCGCGCCTCAAATATGGTTTATCTCTTATCCGGAGGGCGACGCGCGCCAGCTCACCAAAGACCTCGGCGGCTACTCTTGGCTCGGCGCGGCATCGGACGGACAATCAATCGCGGCGATGCAGGCCAATACGGTCAATAGCCTTTCGGTCGGCGCGGCTGACGGGCGCGCTGATGGCTTCAAAGAGATTGCGCGGGAAGTCGGGCCGTTGAGTCCGTTTGCATGGATGCCCGATGGGAGGTTGGTCTTCCGCTCGACGGCGAGCGGCGAGTCGGATTTATGGATGATGGAGGCTGACGGCACAGGCCGCAAACAACTGACCGTCGGCGCACAGGTTGACTCAAAGGGCTTGTGCGTTTCTTCTGACGGGGCCAGCATCGTTTTCGTTTCCCGGCGCGGTGGGAGATCGAATTTGTGGCGCGTAGCGACAAACGGCGACAACCCGGTGCAACTGACAAATGGCGAGGACGAAGCCTTTCCATATTGTTCACCGGACGGGCAGCGAGTCGTTTTCCAGAAAGGTTTGGACAAGCTCACTCTGTGGGAAGTTTCAATAGCAGGCGGCGAGCCTGTGCAGTTGTCCAAGCAGCGCGCGAAGTGGGTCGCGCTTTCGCGCGATGGCGGGCGCGCCGCCTTCTTCTACATCAACGATGATAAGTGGCGCATCGGAATCATTCCGTCAAAGGGCGGCCAGTTTTTACAGAGCGTCGAGGTTCCAGCCTCGCTGCAAGAGCGTGTCATCCACTGGTCGGTTGACGGGCGGGCTTTGTACTACATCCACACCATCGGCGACGTGGGCAATGTTTGGACATTGCCGCTCGACGGCAGTCAACCGCAGCCGTTTACAGACTTCGCAGCAAATTATCTGGATGATTTCGCATGGTCGCCTGACGGCGAGCGTTTAGCTGTTGTGCGCAGCGCGGAAATCCGCGATGTCGTCCTCTTACGCAGTCTCTCTCAATGAAAAGGCCGTCGCAGTAAATTTACGCTCTTTCAAAACGGCACTGATTCAATTAACAGTCTCTGATGCATCGTCGAATTTCGGCATCCCCTGCGCATCAACGATGATGAGCGTGAGCGGCTGTTCGTCGTAGAGACTTGAATCGACGAGCGTCTGTACCCAATAGCGTCCGGGCGTGGGGAAGACGACGTTGAAGAAGAAGCTGACGTTGTTGGCAACACCGCCGGGCATGACCTCAAAGCGGCTCGGCTCTGCAATCACGACGGGCTGTCTGCGGTCTTCGGTCAGGATGCGAACTTCCGACAAGAATGTGCCTGCGCCGCGCCATTGATTGACGACCGCAAACTTCATCAACGAGACTGGAAACTGTTGCACGACGATCTGATGAAACGTTCCCATCAGAGAGAGCTTGTTGCCTATCTCAAGCCGCACGTCGTCGCAGCAGATCGTATAAACAAGCTCCAGGTTTTGCGTCTGTTCTTCTCTATTCATAGTTTGTCCGTTGTCTGTTGTCCACAGTCCGTTGTTTTTGTCTCGCTGAACTTAAGCAATCAAATACAAGCGCCAAAATTGCCCGACACAAACAACGAGCAACTGACGACGAACAACGGACAATCTTTTTAACTCTCTTTCGACATTTCTCTCAAAAATGCTTCGTCAATCACGTTGAGGTTGAGTTCCCTCGCCTTGTCGAGTTTTGATCCCGCCTCTTCGCCCGCCACCACATAATCGGTCTTCTTGCTGACGCTTGAGGTAACGCGCCCACCCAACGATTCGATGAGCGCACGCGCTTCGTCGCGCGTCATCGACTCCATTCGACCTGTGAGGACAAATTGCTTGCCCGCAAACGTTCCGGCGCGCGTGCCGCTTGCGCCCTTTGTCATCTCTGTGCGAACGCCCGCGCGCCTGAGCTTTTCGCACAAAGCCAGATTGCCTTCGTCGTCGAACCAATCGCGGACGGATTCGGCAACCGTCAGCCCGATCTCATGTATCTCGTCGATCTCCTCGACGTTTGCGCGCGAGAGATTTTCTAACGAGCCGAAATGACGCGCGAGGATGGCTGCGGTGCGCTCGCCGACGTGCCGTATGCCAAGACCAAAGACAAGCTTTGGTAAATCACGCGTCTTACTCGCTTCGATCTGCGCGAGCAGGTTAGAAGCTGATTTTTCGGCCATGCGTTCGAGCGCGACCAGATCTTCAAGACCTAAGTCATAAAGACCCGACACGTCTGCAACCATCTTCTTCTCAACAAGCTGTTCGGCCAGCGCGTCGCCCAAGCCTTCTATCTTCATCGCGCGACGCGAAGCAAAATGCAGGAGTCTGGCTTTTAACTGTGCGCGACAATCGGCGGCCACACAACGCGAAACCGCTTCGCCTTCAGGACGCGAAACTGTTCCTCCGCAGACGGGGCACTTCTTGGGCATGCGAAACTTTTTTTCCGCGCCCGTGCGTTTTGATTCGACGACCTTCAAGACTTTCGGGATGACCTCGCCGCTCTTTTCGATCATCACCCAATCGCCTATCTTCGCGCCGAGCCGTTTGATTTCGTCCTCGTTGTGGAGGGTTGCGCGAGAGACGGTCGAGCCGGCAAGCAGGACTGGTTGCAGAATCGCCACGGGCGTGAGCGCGCCCGTCCTGCCGACCTGCACGATGATATCTTCGATCTTTGTCGTCGCCTGTCTTGCCGGATACTTGTATGCGATGGCCCAGCGCGGAGCTTTTGTCGTTGCGCCGAATTCTTCCTGGAGCGCGGTCGAGCTGACTTTAACGACCACGCCGTCAATCTCGTATTCGAGC
>CBDUCU010000407.1:0-4201 GCA_965365725.1 uncultured bacterium
GAACTTGTTGGCCGCGCGAGCCTGAGCGCGTGACAAAGACAGAGCCGTCGGCAGCATCAACCGCAGGATTTGCGACGATGTGTAGATCGTCGGCCAGCTTGCGGCCCGTCACAATTGATGCGGGCGCGCTGCTTCGTCCGTCGCTGTCTTCGAGACGCACGCCGGTCTCGCCGCCTGAATCTGATTCCGGCACGATTGCGAGGACGCGCCGCGTCGATGCGCCGACAAGCCACGCGCGCTTTTCATCGAAGAAAACCTTCGCTGCCTGTATGCGTCGCGTCTCAAAATTTTTACAGTCCAGAACGATCTCGCCGCCTGCAATTCCGGCGCGCGGGTCGATTTTTATAATCTCTAAAGCATCATCCATTAGTCTTGTCCAAACTCTGAACCGAGGGTTGCAAACAAAGACCTATTTTGTCGGAATTGATGAATTGAACAGCTCAAATCACGCTCGTCTTCCGTCAAAATCTGATCCGATTATTGCCTTTTCGGTTCATCATACGACGGCGTAGAGCAACTGTCCAAGATAGGCTTTGACGCTTCCGGCCCTTTTCAGATTTGAATAGACTCTTGCTGCATACTTCCGCGCCGCGACGGTCGCTGCTATAATTTGGCCCGGTCAAACACACACGACAAGCAGATCACCGCGAGAGGCGGGGCGACCCGTGTGGTTACACGACCTTCTGACAGTGTCTCTTCAAAAGAGAAACATTTCAGGTCGATCAACAGCGTCCGACTCATACCGCTCGCTTCACTCTATCCCTAACCAAAAGCCGACTAACAATTTGAGAAGGGATCAGTGCGGCCCGTCGTGGGCCGTCGCGCGCGGCAGCGAGGATTGAACACCTTTGTTTTTGGAGGGCTGGAAAGATTAGCAACGTTCAGGGCAACACGCAGGGTCTTAAACCAAATCAGCTTCGGCGCATCGAAAAACTCTATTCGCGTCGCATCTCGCCGCAGCAGATCATCACGCCGGAGTTTGCACGTCAACTCTCCGAACTTTCGCACGAAACCGGCAGGCAGATCGGCGCGCTCATCGACCGCAAAGGTTACGTCGAGCACGTCGTTGTGGGCGAGGCGCGCCGCATCGAGTGGCCCGACCTCAAACGCACGCGCATGGGGACAGACCGTTTTCGTGGCCTGCGCGCGCTCCACACACACCTGCGCGGCGAAGACCTGACGCAAGACGACTTAAACGATCTGGCGCTTTTGCGTCTTGATCTGATGGTCATCGTCGATGTTGACGCGCAAACGGGTCTGCCGGGCCGCATCCGCGCCGCACACCTTCTCCCGACTACAAATGCGCAAACCGACGGCGCAGAGCCTGACATTCCTTACGGCTTCATCGAAGCCCCTTTTGCGACGCACC
The DNA here is from genome assembly GCA_965365725.1 of uncultured bacterium. Classification (GTDB taxonomy): domain Bacteria; phylum Acidobacteriota; class Blastocatellia; order Pyrinomonadales; family Pyrinomonadaceae; genus DASQDT01. The sequence goes on from CBDUCU010000407.1 coordinate 1,370, forward strand.
TTGACGTAGATTTTCTTGAGTTAATCGGCTCTTTGGAAGAAGAGATTGCGCGCACGCGTCGCAGGGGTCGCGTGGCTGAAGGACGCGACCGCGCCATCCTTGTCGGCGTTCCGACCGGCTCTTTGATCGAAGCCGAAGAGTCGATGGCCGAGCTGCGCGAGCTGGCGCAATCGGCAGGCGTAGTCGTGCTGCAAGAGATTATTCAGAGACGACAATCAATCGATCCGCGCACCGTTTTGGGCAAAGGCAAACTGGAAGAGCTAATCGTGCGCGCGCTTCGTCTCGGCGCAGACATGATCGTCTTTGACCGTGAGTTAAGCCCCGCGCAGGTGCGCTCGGTTTCCGAGGCCACCGATTTAAAAGTTATCGACCGCGCGCAGCTTATCCTCGACATCTTCGCGCAACGCGCGCAAACGAGCGAGGGCAAGATTCAGGTTGAGCTGGCGCAGTTAAAATATCTTCTGCCGCGTCTCATCGTCGGACAGGACTCGGCATTCTCGCGGCTGGCGGGCGGCATCGGCGGGCGCGGCCCCGGCGAGACGAAACTTGAGACCGACCGCCGACGCGTCCGCGACCGCATCAACCGTCTCGAACGCGAAATCGAGTTGCAGCGTCAACGGCGCGAGCAGAGACGCAAGGAACGCACGCGGCGAGGATTGCCCGTCGTCTCAATCGTCGGCTACACAAACGCTGGCAAATCAACGCTTCTCAATACGCTTACGCAAAGCGCGGTTCACGCCGAGCGGCGCATGTTCGCTACGCTCGACCCTACGTCGCGCCGCCTGCGTCTGCCGCGCGAGCAGGAAGTCATCATCAACGACACGGTTGGTTTTATACGCGACCTTCCGCCCGACCTGATTGCCGCCTTTCGCGCCACGCTCGAAGAGATTGATAAAAGCGACGTTCTCATCCATCTGGTTGATGCATCGAATCCGCGCTGGCAGCAACAAGTGGAATCTGTCGAAACGATTCTCAACGACCTCGGCCACACAACCATCCCGCGCGTTGTTGCCTTCAACAAAGCAGACCTTTTGCGCGCTTCGGATGTTGAATCGATTCTCCGGCAATCGTGTCAGTCGGAAGCGCGCGAGTGCGTAGCAATCTCGGCTATTGATCCGGCAAGCATTCGTCCTCTGCTCGAACGAGTCGGCGAGATACTGGCGCGCAACCTGACCGAAGCGACCGATGACAACGATGCTGTTATGAATCTCCATCCGGCAGACGATGTTTCGCTTTCGACGCAAACCCCCAGTCAAGACGACGGCACGGACTCCGCTACCGAAACGGAAGAAGAACGCGCCGCCGCACAACCCAACGGATGAGCAGGCTCAGGCAAGGACGAAGACCACGTTTTACGACTCCGCTTGCGGAGCTGCGCAACCGTCTCTTGCGCATGGTCTCGCGTCCGTTCAACTATTTTCGTCCGCTCACGCGTTTTCTCATCGGTTTTCTCGCGCTCACGCTTCTGACCACGCTGCTGCTTGCATGGACGCGCTCAAGCGTCACGGCCAACGCCTATCAAGAGGGCGACATCGTCCGCGCCGACGTTATTTCGCCCGCCGACATCGCCATCGAAGACAAGGAAGAGACGGCTAGACGACGCGCGTCGGCAGCCGAAGCGATACTTCCAGTTTGGAGTTATGATCCGACGCGCGCCGAATCCTCCGTCCGCACCTTTCGCGCCTCATGGGAATCATTAAAAAGACAGTATGAGAGGAGACGCGGCGCAGAAGCTAATCAGAACAACGCCTCAAACTCGTCAGCCGAGCGCATGGACGTACCCTGGCCGGGCGCGGGCAATCGTCTGGCCGTCGCACGCGCCATCATCGCGCACCGCTTTGACGAAGCAGTCTTTGAGCAGCTCGCCAGCATGCTGCAAGAAGCGGGCGACGGCTACATCTATAACGACGAAGAAGCGCAGCACCTGCACAGCGAAGTGCACATCGTCGATTCACTCTCAAAGGCCGAGATTGAGGTTTCGCAAAATCGTCTGGTGCCATTGTCGCTTGCGCGCGAGAGCCTGCGGGGGCGCATCTCACAGCTTGCCGACTGGTCTTATGACGAACGCGAAGCTCTCGCTTCCGCACTCGTCCCCCTGCTCAATCCTTCGATTACTTTCGACCGCACGGCGACCGAAGCGCGACGCATCGCCGTTAGAGACTCGACGCAGCCTGTCGTCATTTCGCTCAAGCGCAACCAGATCGTTGCGCGCGAGCACGACACTGTAACTGCACAGATGCTTGCGCAATTGGCGGCCATACGCGGCTACAGCCAAACCTCGCGTCGTCCGCACCATTATGTCGGGATATTTCTACTCGTCGCCGCGCTCTATTTAGCAGCGTGGCGTTTTATCGAGTATCGCTCGACGATCACGACGCTGCCGATCTCGAAAGCAAAGGCTTTTACGCTCGTCGGACTTGGATTATTTGTTCAGATCGTACTGATGCGCATCGGATTTCTGCTGGCGCAGAGCATCTCGGCGCAATCGATGCCGCCGTTGAATGATCCGGTCGTCTGGAGCTTTGCCATCCCTTTCGCGGCGGGCGCGCTGCTCGTCGCCATGCTTGTTGACACTCAGCTTGCGCTCATCACCGGCGTGTTGACTGCGATCTTTGCGGGATTGATTGCGCCAAATGGAATTTTGATGTCCTGTTATGCGCTGGTCTCGTCGTCGGCGGCCATCTACGGCATCGGCAGATACAGAGAACGTCAGTCAGTGACGATGGCGGGCGCAGTCGTCGGCGCGGTCAATGCTTTGATCGCGCTCGCCGTGCTTCTGACGGCGCAGCAACCTTTGACTCTCAACTCGGCGCTTCTGGCAATTGGTTGCGG
>CBDUCU010000408.1:0-4190 GCA_965365725.1 uncultured bacterium
GCCATAAAGCGCGCGCCGCACAACGCAGGCTTTGCTGAGGGCACAGTTGTCAAACAATCATTCGGAGTTCGAACCGTGTGAACACCAAACGAGCTTCTTTCTTTCAAACGAACGGTGAGGCTTTCGGCGACAAAATCTGTTGTGGCTTGACAGGCGCGGGAACGTGCCCCGAGGTTTTAGTTGTTGCCCGAGGCAGGCGACTTCTCTTCCTTCTGAGCTGTCGCCTCTGTTTGGCTTTGCTTGGCAGGAGGCTCTGCCGATTTTTGCGCCGTCAGCGCATCGGCTGCGCTCGGCTGTCGTAGAGGTTTGGTCTCGACTGCCACGTCGCGTCGCCCGTCAGTCCAGCGCGTTTCTCGTCGGAAGACAAGACGGCTCTCTTCGATGGCGACCAGCATACCGTCGAAGAACGGCTCGCCGGGGGAGATCACGTAAGAAAGGCTGATCGGTGTGGCTTCGACCATCGCTGCATAGCCGCGTGGGGTGCGGAAGATGCCTGTCACCTGAACCTCTTTGAGCAAAAGGGCCGTTGTCGGCTTGGGCGCAGGCTGTTGGAGCATCATCGCCGTCCGCTTTTGCGCCTTGTATTGCTCAATGCGAAACTCGATTGAGGGCACTTCGATCGGCATGGGCTTGGTCTCTTTCTTCACAACTTTGCGTTTGAAATAGACCTTGTAACTGGTGAAGGGGTCTTTCTGCGCAGGGCGGTATGGGGCGTTTGCCTCTTGCGCTGCAACCGTGCCGGTGAGCGCGACCAAGACTGTAAAAGCCGCGACGTAGAATCTCATCTTCGATCTCATCTGTGAACTCCGTTAATTGATGCGGTCGTCCAAATTATTAATTGCTCTGGGGCTGCGTGGCGGGCGGGGGCGGCGCTGTCGCGGCGGCGGCGGCAGCCTTCGGCTTGGCTGTGGCTGCCTGCGCGCGTTCGGGCGAAGCATAGTAGGCTTTCAGCTTGAACTCGGCGTTGACGTTGCGCCCCTTGAGCAGTTGGTCTTTGTCTTCGGGCTTCTTTTTGTCAAGTCCCGTCAGCTTAAAGTCTGTGATCGAGACAATGCGCTGGTATGAGGCCATCTGCGAAAAGAACGAGCCGAGCTTGTTGTAACTGCCGGAAACGCCGACCTCGATCAGCTTGCTTGAATAGAATTCCTGCTGCTCTTCGGTCTTCGGAGCAAACTTTCTGACTGAAAGTTGGCCGCGCGCGCGATCCTGTATGTTGGCAAGCACCATCGTCAGCTCTCGATGCTCGGGCAGCAGCGCCTTGAGGTCGTCATACTCCGATTGGACGCGCGCGTAAGTGGCGCGAAATTCGTTGAGGCGTTGCTCGGCGGCCTGAGCTTGCGCGTTTTCCATAAGAAGAGCGTCAATCTTAGTCTGCATCTCGGCAGTCTCGGCGCGCGTAGGGCCGTTGACGAAATACCAAACGAGACCGAAGAAGACGAGGCCGACGGCTCCGAAGAGGCCCATCTGTATGTACCAAGGTTTATCTTGAAGTTCTATTTTCATCGCTTAGTTCCTTCAGTCGCGGTGAGTTTCCACCCCCGGTTACTGATTCTGCGCAACCTGTGTCGGGGCCGCTGCCGCCTTCGGCGCGGGTGCTGCGGCGGGAGCGGGCGCTGCAGGCTTCTGCTCCTGCCCGTACTTGCAGGTGATCTTGAATTTGACGACCTCGGGCTTCGGAGCTTCCGGGTCGATCTCGCCGTCGGTCGATTGATTCCAGTCCGTATCGGCCGGATTAACCGTCTTGCGCTCGGTCTCGACGCTTAAATCTTTGAAGAGGTCGGAGGAGAATTCGAGTGAGCGCGCAAATTGCGTCACCACGTCTTCGCTTGCCGAGTGGCCTTCAATAATTAACTGGCCGTTTGTATGCTCGACGGAGGTGAGGCTGAAGTCTTTGACTTTCGGCATGCGCGAATTGATCTCGGAGAGAAGCGCGACCGGCCCCTTCTGCGAGGCGCGCAGCATCTTGATAGCCTCGATGCGCGTGTTTACTTCGTCGATCTTTTTCTTGAGGTCTTCCTGCTGGCGCGTGACCTCTTTCATCTTGGCTGAGATTTCCTCTTGCCGTGCAAGCTCTTGCTTGGCTTCCGAATGGCTGTAGTTGGCGCTCACGTAATCAACGCCCATCGACACAAATGTGAGGGCTGCGGCGACAGCCGCGAGCATCCAAGTACGCACGCGCGGATTTGCCACCTTTGCTTCGACGGCGGCGACGCTGTGCGTCCTGTCTGTGACCGAATCTAAAAGATTGACCTTAATCATTTATGCTTCCACTCCTCTCAGTGCGAGGCCGACGGCCACAGCCATCTCGGGCACGATGTCGCGCATGTAATCGGGATCGAACTTGCGCGAGTCGATTTTGATCTTGCGGAACGGGTCGAAACGTTCGACCACGAGCTCGAAACGTGAAGAGAGATATTCAGGCAGACCTTGAAGCTTCGAGCCGCCGCCCGAGATCAGTATCTTTTGAACGGCTGCTTCGCCGTCTTCAGCCGTTGCGCGGTAGAAGTCGAACGTTTTCGAGATTTCCAGAGCGAGCATGTCGGAGACGGTTTCGAGTATGGCTTCGAGTTCTCCCGTGTCGCACCCTTCGGGCGCTTTGCCGCCGCGCTTGACCGCTTCGGCCTGCTCAAAGGTTAGCCCCAGCTCCTTTTGAAGGAGAGCCGTGTACTGGTTGCCGCCGACAGAAACGTCGCGTGTAAAGACACTCTTCGTGCCTTTCAGGATGTTGATGTTCATCGTCGCCGCACCGACGTTCAAAAGCGCAACCGTTTGATCGGCGCGCGGCTCGTAGTTGACTTCGTAGCAGTTCTGGAGTGCGAATGCGTCAACGTCGATGATGACAGGTTGCTTGCCTGCGAGTTGCACGGCCTGCTTGAGATTGGCGACGAAGTCACGCTTGCATGCGGCCATCAAAACATTGAGCGAATCCGAGCCTGAGCCGACGACCTGATAGTCGAGGCTTACGTCGGCGATATCAAACGGAATATGCTCTTCGGCGTGCCAGTCGATGGATTCTTCAAGCTCTTCTTCGCTCATCTGCGGGACGATAATGTTTTTGACGATGACGGAGCTGCCGGAAACGCCTGCTGCCACGCGGTCGGTCTTAATCTGATGCGAGCTAAAGAGTCCGGCGATGGCGTTCGACACGTCGTTTAGCTCCATGATCTGACCATCGACGACGGTGTCCGGTTGAAGGTTTTCAAAACCGAGACTGGTGAGATGTAGGCTGCCGAACTTACCCGACAGTTCGACGGCTTTGACCGAGCTAGACCCGATGTCGAGTCCCACGAGATTTTTTTTGCCGAGGCTTTTTTTGAACATGGCTTCTTATCTGTTCCTCACAATAGACAATCTGCTGCGATGTTGCCGCCGGAGGCGTGCGCGTGCCCGGCGTGCACGCGTGTGACAGTTGCATGCGCGCCGGGCTAATTCGGGTTGAGCTTCGTCGGCTCTCATCTCTGGGCGGGGATTGGACGGGCGGTTTGTTTGCGCGCTACGGTCGTTCATGATGTGGTGGTGATACGCTTTTCGTTGAGGGAGGGGCGCGTCCGGGCTAATAGGCTTTTATTCGGACGCAAGGGAAGGAGCGCGCGGAGGGAAAGGCAATTCCGGGACGGCTCTCCTTCGGCAACCCGGCCGAGTCAAAAAAGGCGACCTGTTAGTCGCTCGACTCCCGTCGGCTTTGCGGCCCACGCTCGCGCGTGGTGTGCCTTTGTCGTTTGAGATTCAAAGAAGGGCGGCGGGCCTGTCTCAAAGGTCAAAACTTTACCCGGCCTTCGACTTGGATTGACACTCAGGATGCTTACCCAAATGTCAAAGAGACTATAAAACATTCAGATTGAAAGTGTCAAATAGAATTTTGCCATGTTTAATTAGTTGATTTTCTAATACTTAGCCATTGAATTTGTCATTTCAGAAATTATTTTTGGAACAATGTTTTCTCTTTTTTCAGTTTTTATCGATGCACTTCCAACAGTTTTCGATCAAATTAATATTCTCCTGCGCCGGTCATTTATTTGTAATCATTGTGAAGTTCTTGCCGCGCCCGCGACCTAGCCGCTAGGATAAACATACGCATGTCAAAGCCTGTCAAAGTTCTCGTCCCTCTCCTGGCAATAATCAGTCTGGCACTCGTTTGGCTCTGGGCAAATCAGACCCAAAAAGTCGACATGGCCGACTATGCTCCCGCC
>CBDUCU010000409.1:0-4185 GCA_965365725.1 uncultured bacterium
CCGATTCATCGTGGAGCACGACGGCCGGGACTTTCTTGTCGTAGACGGGAGTTTTCAAAGCGGCCGCCTGTTTGAGCCATGCGGGCGCATCGTCGCCGCTTCCGGCGGCAAGGGCGGGAGCAGCAGCTGCCGAGACAAAAAGGATGAGGAGCGCGGCGATTTTTTTGTAGAGCATGGATTCAATCCTTAGGGCTTTTGTGCGAGGGTTAAAGCAGTTCTCGATTTGGGACGGTTGCTCAACCGTCCCAAATCGAGAACTGCCGGTATTGCGTCGAAGACAAGCTAATTGCCCGCCGTCTTGGTCGGCGCAGCTTGTTTGAGCGAAATGGTGTGGCCATCCTGCGCATCGATGTAATCGAAATAGTTTTTGAGCTGCTCGTAACTTGTCGAAGGGAAGCGCAGACGATTCATATCAAACGCACCACCCTCTTTGGGCGGAGCGCCAAAGATGAAGGTGCGTTGATAGATAAGCGTGCGCCCATCGGTTGTCACGGCGAGCTTGACGTTGTATTGCGAGAGGTCGCCGCCGTTCAATGAAGCGGGCGACTCGGCGTTGTCGAGCGCGTAGCCTTCCGGCACGTCGATCTGAACCTTATCCTCTTCCGACCAGGGATAGCTGAAATAGATTTCGTTTTTGCGACCGCTCACGGGGAAAAGCGGCCCGACGTTGCGCTGGAAGAAGGCAGGTTGGATAAAGAGTCGCTTGCCCGTGCGCTGCGCGTAAGCGGGAACGCGGATGTGATAGGTATAGACGAGAGGCTTCGACGCGTCGCTTACGTTTTCGATGCGAATATCGGAGATTTCCGCCGTGCTGAGACGCGCCTTGACCGAATCTTTAAGCCCCTTCTCACGCTCATCGGGCGTTTCGTCGTCATAACTCTCCTTGCGCTCGGCGGCGGCGTGGCCCGTGTGCTCAACGCGCACATCGCCTTCGAGCGTGCCGTCTTCGGCAAGTTTGAGTCTGGCCGTGCGTTTGATGCGCGACTTCTCAGGCGGAGACATCGGTGAAAAGACAAAGGTCGCTTCTTTCGGATCGGTGATCAGCGTGATCGTACCCTCTTCCTGCCAGCGCAGCATGCCGTGCGGGACGAGATTGAGACCGGGGTTATAGAAGCGCCACTGGTCGCCGACGCGCACGGCGATGCTCGAAGGCTCAAGAAAGATGGGGATGGTGATGCTCGGATCAAAGAAGTAATCGCCCCGGTCGGCTGTGAGTGCGACGCGCGCGTCGAAGCCCGCGGCTGTGGCGAGCGCGGCAAACAGCAGATCGATGTCGCCGCCGTCGCCCACGCCGCGCTTGAGCGTGTCGCCGGGCGATTTGTTCTCTTTTAACTTCTCGCGCTCGGCGGGGGAAAGACCCGATGCGTCGTCGCTGACGTTTTTGATCTTTGCGCGGACGTAGTTGAAAATCCGTTCAAGCTTCTGCTCCGGAGTGGAAGCGTCGCCGACGGCTTCGACGGCAGCGCGCTTGACCTCGTCGTTGGGCTTCATGCGCGACTTGAGCAGCTCGTGGAGGTTCTTGCCCAGATCCTTCCAATACTTCGCCGGCTCGAGCTTTTCATTCGGCGCGTAATAGAGAATCATCCACCAGCGCACCTGATCTTCGGGCGGCATGCGCGGCTCTTCGCGGAAGGCCGGGACGTTCTGAAGCGCCAACTCGTAGAACCCGTTTTTGGCCTTCTTTGGCTCGACGTTCGGCATGTTGAAATATTGCGCGCGCATCACAGAGTTGACATAGCCGCCGTAGGGCTTGACCTGATAGCTAACGGTCTGGATGGGGAAATCGCGCTGAAATTGGAGGCGCGTGTAGTTGGCGCTGGCCCCTTCGCCAACGACTTCGCGCCAGCGATATTCGATGATCGCTCCCGGCTCGATGCCGGGGACGGCGAATGATTTGGCCTTTACCTTGCGCCCGCTCGCGCGGACGATGGTGCGCTCAAACACGTCTTCTTTCTTCAACTCGATGATTGAGCCGTCCGGCTTGATGGTTCGCGCGGCAACGTCTTTGACCCGCATCCGGTTTGTAAAGTAGATGTCAACCTTGCTATGCGACTCGCGCCCGCGCGCGGTAAAGATTTTGAGGCGGATATAGTTGTTAAAGACCAGACCTTCGGTGCTCGAATCATCGACGCGCACCTCCCAGAAGACCGCTTCTGCGTCGGCATCTTTATCAACAACAGGAGTTTTGAGGGCGAGTTCGGAAGGAGTAATGGGTTTCCAGTCGTCGCCAAAAGCGAAGACCGAGGCGGGCAACAGGCAGAAGACGCACAGAAGCGTGAGCCTGAAGAGAGGACGAGGTAGTCTCATTATTCTGACACCTTTCGCAAAAATGGCTGAGCGTCCGCGTGACGGGGCGTGGACATTGGATAGATTTTGCTGTGGAGCGGGATGAGGTTCCGGTCAGCCCGCTATGGGAAGCGACGCTGCAAATTTTAAGGCAGGAGAGGTGTAGTCTGCAAGCGTTAAATCCCACTAGACCTCTCTTTCAAGCGGACTTAAGCTCGTCTGTTTTGCGCAGCTTCGATCCAGAGTTGCATCAAAGCGCCCGATACCTTAAAACAGTAATTTCCGAGCAAAACGAGGTTGCGGGAGAGTAAAGGGATAAGCATGTTTGTCGAGAGCAAGACAAAGACAAAGCTTCTGCGTCAGATGGGCGAAGCCATCAGGGATTTCTCGATGATTGAAGAAGGCGACCGCGTGATGGTCTGTCTCTCGGGCGGCAAGGACAGTCACGCGTTGCTCGACCTTCTGCTCGACGTACAAAAACGCGCGCCCGTGCGCTTCGACCTGCTCGCCGTCAATCTCGATCAGAAACAACCGAACTTTCCAGCAGACGTGCTCCCGAAATATTTGACCGAGCGCGAAGTAAACTTTCGCATCATCGAACGCGACACCTATTCGGTCGTCAAACGTCTCGTTCCCGAAGGCAAGACTTTCTGTTCGGTCTGTGCGCGTCTGCGCCGAGGCATTCTTTATCAAACAGCCGTCGAAGAAGGCTGCACAAAGATTGCTCTCGGTCATCATGCGGACGACATCACCACGACCTTTCTGCTCAACCTCTTCTTTATCGGCCAGCTCAAAGCGATGCCGCCCGTCCTGCGCTCCGACGATGGTCGCAACACGGTCATTCGCCCGCTTGCCTATTGCCGCGAGCGCGACTTGGCGGAGTATGCCGCGCAAAAAAATTTTCCGATCATCCCCTGCGATCTGTGCGGCTCGCAGACCGATTTGAAGCGCGCGCGTATGAAGCGTCTGATTGAAGAACTGGAGCGTGAGATTCCAAACGTGCGCGCCTCGATGCTGACGGCGCTGACAAACACTGTGCCCTCGCACCTGCTCGATGCAAAGCTCTTCGACTTTAAAAATCTGCGGGCCGCAACAGGCGATGTCGAGGCGGAGTTGGACGTGGCAATCGGGCACGCCGACCCGCGACACGACGAATTGCACCCCGCGCTCGTCTCGATCAATTAGAGCATTGAGTTTAAGAGAGATGATTAAACACCGCAGACAAGAGACACGGTCAGAACAAACTGTGTCTCTTGTGTGCGGTGTTTAAATATCCTTCCCTTATCAATATGGCCTCTACAGCACAGAAGCGGCGCGAGCTTGATTGGTCTGATTTTCCTGCGGGCACGCTCGCTGAATACGAGACGCTGCTCTGTCTCGCCTGCATCTTTGACATCTTTACTGGTCAACTCGGCATCGCACCGCGCACTGCTTATTCCGAAATCAAAAAGCACGCGCCAACCGTCGAAGAGTTGACCGCGCGCACGCCCTCGCGCCCCTATTTTGATTCGGAAGAAAAGAACCCGCGCTGCCCGCATTGCGATTCAACCAAACGCTGGCACGCGCGTCTGACGACCTATCGCATAGAAGGAGGTCGTGCGACCGACGCGCCGCGCCGCGCGCTTGTCAAAAAACTTCCAAAGTCCGACGAGCAGTTTGTCGTGATGGAGAAAAAGACGACCGCAAAGACGGTCTTTTTCGAGTGGCTCGACGACTTGGGCCGCACGCTCGACTTTGAGGACGACGCGCGCTGGATGACGGATGCGACGCGAGCTTATCTTGAGCGACGCGAGCCGAAGACCGGCTGGTCGGAAGTCTTTGAGAACCTGCGGCAGGTGCGTCGTTCGCAGCGCATCGAAGAGGGCTGGGAGCGCGACCGCGACCGGCTTTTTCTCGCGC
>CBDUCU010000410.1:0-4179 GCA_965365725.1 uncultured bacterium
AAGCCTATACCGATGCCTGCAACGCTGAAACCGCCGGGCGCACGCTGCATCGTCTTCTTCATCACGCCTTTCATGCGGCCAAACGCATCCGCACCGAGACGAACGTTGCTTCGTCTGCGGTCTCGGTCTCTTACGCGGCGGTCGAGCTTGGGAGAAAAATCCTTGAGACGCTCGAAGGCCGCACGGTTCTTTTGATCGGCGCGGGCGAGATGGCCGAGCTGGCCGCGCGTCACCTCGTTAAAAGCGGCGCATCCCGCATACTTGTCGCCAATCGCACGCATGAGACTGCCGTGCGGCTGGCTGCTGAATTTGGCGGCGAAGCGATTGCTTACGAGCGCTTCCCTTCTTACCTGGCCGAGGCCGACGTGGTCATCTGCTCGACTTCGGCGCGTCGCTACATCATCACGCCGCAGATGGCGCGCGCCGCGCTGGAGCTGAGACGCAATCAGCCGTCGTTTTTTATCGACATCAGCGTGCCGCGCAACATCGACCCGGCGGTCGGCGAAATCTCAAATCTCTTTGTCTTCGACGTTGACGATTTGGCCTCGGTCGTCGCCTCGAACATGCGCGAGCGCGAGCGCGAAGCGCAAAAGGCCGAAGCGATTGTCGAAGAAGAGACTCAGAAGTTTCAAGAGGTTCTTAACCAGATGGAGGCGGGCGCGCGCATCGGTGCATTTCGCGAGGAGTTGCAAAGAATCGCGCGCGATGAATTCGAGCGCCAGCGCAAACGTCTGGGCGAGCTTTCGCCCGAGCAGGAGCGCGCCGTCGAAGCACTGCTTGTTGCCACAGCCAACAAGATCGCGCACCCCGTCATTCAATTGATGCGGCAGTCAAACTACCCGGCGCAGGCGCGCGGGATTGAGTTCGAGAACGAGGCGCTCGTCGCCGCGTAAGAAAAATTCCTTCGAGAAAAATACAGAGGTTGAAAATGTTGAAGAAAGAAAGCGTCATGGTCGGCATCATCGGACTGTTGCTCGGCTTTATCGTCGGATTTATGTTCGCCAACACGGCGAACCAGCGCGGCACGGTCACGACCGCACAGGGCGCGCCGCAACAGATGGCGGGCCTGCCGCCCAATCATCCGCCCGTCCAGGGTGCAGCCGCTCCGCAGGTTGATATGGCCGCGATACAGGCCGCCGAAAAACTCGCTAAAGATCAGCCCGAGAATTTCGACGCGCAGATGAAGGCCGCCGAATTAAACTATTCCGCTCACAGACATGCGGAAGCGGTCGAATATTTCGCGCGCGCCAACAAAATTCAGCCTGAGAATGCAGATGCAATCATCGGTCTGGGCAACGCACCCTTTGACGCAGAAAACTTTGTCGAAGCCGAGCGGTGGTACACCGCCGCACTCAAACAACAACCCGACAACGTCAACGTCCGCACAGACCTCGGGCTCACCTTCTTCTTCCGCGAGCCGCGCGACCTCGACCGCGCCATCAAAGAGTATCGCGGCTCGCTTGAGCGAGAGCCAAATCACCCGCAGACGCTACAGAACCTGACAGTCGCGCTTGCCACCAAGGGCGATGCCGCAGAAGCGCGCGCCGCGCTCGCCCGGCTCGAAGCTGTCAGCCCGCAAAATCCCGTGCTCCCGCGCCTGCGCTCTGACATCGAAAAGCTCGGCCCCGCCAGCACAGTCAAGACCGCAGCCGACAAAACCGACAAGTAGCTCAGCCGTTCAAGCCTAAACTGACACGGCAAGTCAAACATTAAAGCCCACGATCTAATGATCGTGGGCTTTAATGTTTGACCAAGAGAGCTTTCGATACGCCTCAGATGTCGGGCGTTGAGAGCCAGCTTATACGCCTCGCCCGGCTTATTCCTTCAAGCGCGTATAAAAATAGTCTGCGCTTGATCGGGAATACCATGCCGCGCTTCCTGAGCTTCAAAGTTCAGGCCAACTGTAGATGTTGATCCGCCGTCGCTTCTTGAGGCTCGAAGCAGGTGTAGCAGACGCGTCGGAAGGCTTGATAACTTGTCAGCTCGACCTCGGGCGCGAGATAACCTTCGCGCACAGGCTCGTCGCGCAAAAGGTCTGTCGAGAGATACTTTTTGTTGTCGTCAGGAAAGACTGTGACGACCGTCGCATCCGCGCCCAACTCTTCCTGCACAAGAAGCGCGCCCAAAAAATTCGCGCCCGAAGAGATGCCGACCGCAAGGCCGAGACGAGAGGCGAGCTGCTGCGCCATCAAAATCGCATCGCCGTCGTTAATGGAAACGACGGGGTCGAGACGTTCGAGATCGAGTATCGAAGGGATGAATTCGTCTGAGACACCTTGAATGCGGTGATGCCCCGTTTTGTGTCCGGTCGAAAGCGTGGGCGATTCGGCTGGCTCGAGCGGGTGCAGACGGATGCGTGGATTGTGGCTTCTCAAGTACCGGCCTACGCCCATGATCGTGCCGCCCGTGCCGACCCCGGCGATAAATGCATCGGGCCGGACACCAATCGCCTGCATCTGCCACCAGATTTCGGGGCCGGTCGTCTGCGCGTGCGCTTCGACGTTGGCTTCGTTTGAGAAGTGACATGGCAGAAAGACGCGCGGCGTGCAGGCGGCGTGTTCTTCGGTCATGCGAATGCTTCCGACAAAACCGCCCTCTTCGCGGCTGACGGGGACAATGCGCGCGCCGAGGCTGCGGATAAGAGCCACACGTTCGCGGCTCATCCAATCGGGCATAAAGATCGTCACGTCGTGACCGAGCGCGCGTCCGATGGCGGCAAACGAGATGCCCGTGTTTCCGCTTGTCGCTTCGACGATGCAATCGCCCTCTTCGATAAGTCGCTCGCGGTAGGCTTTCTTAAGAATGTGAAAAGCCATCCGGTCTTTGATGCTGCCGGTCATGTTGAGGTGTTCCGCCTTTGCATAGATGACGCGCGCGCGCCCGCGAAACATAAAACGCACGGCGAGAAGAGGCGTATTGCCGACCATGTTTTTTAGGTCGTGAAAACGGTCAGACGTATCTCGTGTCGCGGCGGCGACTCTCATTGTCGATTCTCTCCTTGGAGCACAAAGCGCTTACGGCGCACACGGGCAACAGGGCGGCAGCCCTCCGCGTTTGTTTAATTGAGGTGAGCGACGGAGGCTTTCGAGTTGCGATCCGTCACCAGCTCCGGATGCTCGATGCGGAACGTCTCCGCGATTAAGCAGTTCCAGCAGACGGGCCTGTGTGTATTTAAAGCGTTGGGCACTTGTTCGGCGCGAATCTCTTTCCACTCGACGATGTGGTGTTCGGGGCTGAGAAGTGCGGGCTTGTGGTCTGTCCAGCCGATCTCTGCGAACGTGTGACCGCAGAAGTGACAGTGCTTGCCTTTGTACCACTCGTCGAGCATCGTCCGCACGCGACAGTCTTCAGGCGCGCGCTCGATTTGATAGACGCAATCCTGATCGCAGCCCGCGCGTTCGGGCCAGCGCGTGCATGAATGAAGCACGATTTCCGGCTCGCCCGATGCAGCCGTCGCCGCAGCATGACGCGCGTCAACCTCGACGGCGACATACTTGCGCGTCTCCGGGCAGACGACGACGCGCTTGCCTCGAAAGCGAAAATAGGTTGCGATGACAAGGCGCGCGGCGTAATAGACCGCGCTGCCGATGAGATAGAGACCGAGGAGCGCGGCGGCCAAAATGAAGAAATAGAGAAACGCTTTGAGCATGGCGTTGCCTCCTTTTTAAGAGATGGTTGGCGGGTGAGGCATTGTGCGTTTTTATCGCAATGCCTGTTGATTGTTTTTGCCCGCATAGAGCAGGCTCTAAAACGCGAAGGGCGCAGTTTTTAGCTGCGCCCTTCGGATATACAGTTTTTTTTACTGCCAGCCCGCTTGCGCGGTGTGGCCCTTTTGTGCGCCGCCGCCGCAGCCTGAACAAGACGCGCCGCAGCAGCTCATGCCTTCACCTTTGGTGGTAGCGGTTTGAGCAGCCGCCTTATTGTGATGCCCTTTGCAGCACTCTTTACCGCCGTCTTTGCAACAGGCAGCACCTTCCTGGCAGCAGCTTGCGCCGTTGCCCTTTGCGGCAACCGCATGGCTGTGCGCTTTGCAGCAATCCGCGCCATCCTTGCAGCACGCGGCTGCGCTCTCTTTGCAGCATGCGTTTGTATGCGAGGCGGCCTGCATCCGGGCCTCGCCTTTCTGCTCTTTGCTGCATGAACCGTTTGCGCAGCAGCACGAAGCCTCAGCGCAGCAGC
>CBDUCU010000411.1:0-4169 GCA_965365725.1 uncultured bacterium
CGTTCGTGCGTGTTCATTACCCCCGTCCTCTGTTAAGAATAGTTGCCGCCGGCTGGGCTTGTGACCTTGATCCGCGACGGCGAAGGAGGTTCCCGAATGCCCGCTTCTTTACACCGCAGGCCGCCGCGCGCCGTCGGCCTCTTCTTCAACCTCGCCGCGCTCGCCGCGCTCGCCGCCGTGCAAGCCGTCGGGCAAACCGCCTTGCGCGGCGGGCAGCCTGCGCGGCCCGCCACCGTGGCCCCCGGCGCGGAGCTATCGGTCGTCTACGAAGATGGCCGCTTCTTCGAAGGGCCAAGTTGGGACCCGGCGACCGCGCGGCTCTACTTCACGGCCTTCGAGAAGGGCAACGAGCAGGTGCTGCGCCTGGACGCGCCCGGCAAGGTCACGGTCTGGATGGATCGCACGCAGGGCATCAACGGCACCTATCTCTCGCGCACCGGGCGGTTGCTCGCGGCCCAAGCGTTCGGGCACAACCTGCTCAGCATGCGCATCGGTCGCGACGGCCCTGAAGATGTCAAGAGCCTCACGTCCGGCTTCGAGGGTGTCCCCTACCTCCAGCCCAACGACGTGGCCGAGTCGCCAGCGACGGGCGGCATCTACTACACCGACCCAAACTTCAAGGGGAAGACACGCAGCGCCGTCTACTATCTGAGCCCCGAGGGCGTGGTGCGGCGCGTCGTGGAGAACTTGAAGCTCCCGAACGGCATTGAGGTCTCGAACGACGGGCGGACGCTCTACGTCAGCGACAGCTTCGAGAAGCGTGTTTACTCCTACCCAATCCTCGTGGATGGCTCCGTCGATCAGAGCCAGGTCAAAATCTTCTTTGACCCGCCGACCGAGAACAGAAACGACCCGGACGGCATGTGCGCGGACGCGGACGGCAACCTCTACTTCGCCATGCGCGGCGGTATCTGGGCGGTCACGCCGGAGGGGAAGACGCTCGGCCTCATCCCCGTCCCAGAGTTCACAAGCAACGTTACCTTCGGCGGCGAAGACGGCCGAACGCTCTACATCACCTGCGACAAGAAGGTCTACGCGCTCCGGATGGCGGTCAGGGGCGCGCAGTTCAAATAGCACCCGCGCCCGTGTTCTTCAGAAGCGATGCCGACTCGCGGTCGAGGTAGATGGTCGCGCCCTCGTGCGTCTGTAAGGCCGAGGCCGGGCGGAGCGGGCTGACTTCGAGTTCGAGGCAGTCGCGCACGGCCTCGGCCTTCCTTCGGTCGGGCACGACGCAGACGACGCGGCGCGCCTTGAGAATCTGCCTGACCGACATCGAGATGGCCCGGCGCGGGACTTCGTCTATTGCTGTAAACCATCCCTCGCCCACCTGCTGCCGGCGGCAGTCCTCATCGAGTTCGACGACGAGGTAAGGCTCCTCCGTCTCGAAGTCGGCAGGTGGGTCGTTGAAGGCGAGGTGGCCGTTCTCGCCGATGCCGACGAAGGCGATGTCAACCTCTTCCTGTGAAATGAGCTCGCCGAGGCGGCGGCACTCTTCGTGCGGATCCATCGCCTCGCCGTCGATGAAGTGGAACGCGCCGGGGCGGACGCGCTCGTCGAGGCGCTCTCTGAGATACTTGCGGAAGCTCGCCGTGTGCGACTCGGGCAGCCCCGCGTATTCGTCGAGGTGGAAGAAGGTTACCCTGCCCCAGTCGATTCCCCCCTCGCGCGTGAGCGCGTCGAGGAACTCGAACTGTGAGGCGCCGGTTGCCGCGACCACGCGCGCACGCCCGCGCGTGCCGATGGCTTCGCGGATGATCTCCGCAGCCTCGCGCGCCGCCGCCCCACCCATCTCCCGTTTCGAGTCGAAGACTTGCACCTTCACCGGTTGCGCCCTTACTTCAGGGTTATCTTGGCAGAATCCGAGGCACGCATCACTATGTACACCACGCGCACCATGTACTAGCGCCGCGCGCTGCGCCTCGCCACTCGCGTCGAGCAGTGCTGAACACCCGTGCGCGAGGCGGATCATCTCGCGTAGAAGTCAGAGAGCACTCGGGCGGGAAGCTGCCGAAGAGAGTAACCTGCGCCGCAGAAGAGAGAAGCGGCACCGCGTCGAACACTAATTCGTATAAATCTGATGCCAGCAAGACCATGTCATAGAAGGAGCAGGAATGGCACCTGGCCTTCGTCAGACATTTAGGCGGTGCGTGCCGCCGAGGTTTGTTCGGGATATTAACTAATGTCTGCGCTTTTAACAAGAGGAGGGCAAGAAATATATCCGTATTTCAAGTCTCTTAAGCGATCCGCCCGGTAATTTGACCCAGCCACGCTGAGATAACTATTGTCCATGGCAAGTTGGAAGTTCAAAGGTTAGTCAGGAGCGCAAACAAACCAGATTCTTCAGAACCCAGACGCAGGGAAGATGAAAATCTTCCTGCTGGCCTAACGCGACATGGCCGGGGTCATGAGGCTCAAGCAGCCCGCCGGCTGGAATCAGACCGAGGAAGGTTGACGCAGACCCTGCGACTGGGATCGCGCAGCTGTTTCGCCTTAATCATCGTCAGGAAACTCTTGGCAACCGCCCACGCGACGACCTCGTACGTCCGGGCTCTGGGCTGGGTCGGAGCCGTCTTGTAGA
Organism: uncultured bacterium; assembly: GCA_965365725.1. Lineage (GTDB taxonomy): Bacteria > Acidobacteriota > Blastocatellia > Pyrinomonadales > Pyrinomonadaceae > DASQDT01. The sequence continues at coordinate 2,579 of CBDUCU010000411.1, forward strand.
TGCCGTCTTCTGGCGGCAGGGCATCGCGACGGCACTTGTCCACGCGGCACTCGGCTTCGAGGCTGAATTGCTGATCTGGGGCTGTTTTCATGCAGCAAGCCTTGCCGACATCTTGACGTTGGAAATTTCTTTTCAAATCCTTTGCCAGATTCCAACCCCTCGCACTATTGAGCCGCTTCGTAACCGTTCGGGTGCGCGAGCATCCATTGCCATGCCGATTCAACGATCTTTCGCAAATCCTGAAACTGCGGCTTCCATCCCAACTCGCTTTTGATCTTTTCCGAACTTGCGACGAGTATAGCCGCGTCGCCCGCCCGTCGCGCTCCTGTGCGCACGCTTATCTCTCTGCCCGTCACCTCGCGCGCTGCTTCAATCACTTCTTTGACCGTGTAGCCCTCGCCGCCACAACCCAAATTATATGCGGTGCTGCGCCCATCAAGAATGGAGAGCGCAAGGACGTGCGCTCTGGCAAGATCTGTAATGTGGATGTAATCGCGCACGCATGTTCCGTCGCGCGTCGGATAGTCTGTGCCGTAGATTTCGACGTATGCGCGACGGCCCATTGCCGCTTGCAAAACAAGCGGGATGAGATGCGTTTCCGGGTCGTGCTGTTCACCGCAGCGAAGCGTTGCGCCCGAGGCGTTGAAGTAGCGAAGCGAAGCGTGGCTGATATTGTAGGCCGCGCCGTACCATTTAAGCGCTCTCTCAAAAGCAAGCTTTGTTTCGCCGTAAGGATTGGTCGGAGATGTCGGGTCGCTCTCTTCGATTGGCTGTTTAGCAGGCTCGCCATATATGGCGGCGGTCGATGAAAAGACGAGACGAGAGACCCCGCTTGCGCGCATCGCATCAAGCAGCACAAGCCCGGCCGTCACATTGTTGTGATAATACCTGGCAGGCTCTTGTACCGATTCGCCGACAAGCGAAAGGGCTGCCAGATGTATGACGGCCTCGATGCTTCTTGAGGCGAGTGTGGCGCGCAAGACCTCCGCATCCAGAAGGTCTGCTTGAACAAATTCAGCATCGGGCGCGACGCTTGCGCGATGACCCTTCGAGAGATTGTCATAGACGGTTACATCATGGCGGTCACTCAACAACTCTTCGACCACCACGCTGCCGATGTATCCTGCGCCGCCTGTCACTAAGATACGCATTCTTTATCAATCATACTCGACTTTCCATTGCTTCAAAGCAGACAGCTGACTTTCAAACGCTTTGCCCGAACAATCTTACTTCTTTCCCGTGACTTCAAACGCCCCGCACCGGAGCGGCAAAACTTCTACATTGAGCACGGCATACTTAACAACTTCTGTATCGAGAGTTGCTCTTACGCCGGTTGAGACCTTTGTCGATGACACGCTCATGCCGGTTAGCGGCGCTCTCATTTCCGAACCAGTCGGCGACGTGACAGGCATCGACGGGATGGGCTATGCTTTCCATTGAAGCTGTGAGCGACGGGTTGTTAACTTTTTTGTCTCGGCTGAAGGCGGACAGCTAATCGCCAAAGGCTTTTTTCGGAGAGGTGCAGGAGTGGCTGATCTGGCAGCACTGGAAATGCTGTGTACGGGGAACCGTACCGTGGGTTCGAATCCCA
>CBDUCU010000412.1:0-4150 GCA_965365725.1 uncultured bacterium
TTGACCGACGACATGACGGGTGAAAATCGCGCCAGCGCTCCGGCCCTCAAATAGTCGCCATAGGAGAACCCGCCCGGCAAGATCACCGCGTCGTAAGTCGAGAGGTCGCTGTCTCTATGCCAGATAAAATCCACAGGCTGGCCCACGTGCTTTGAGATGACGTGGTAAGCATCGTGGTCGCAGTTTGAGCCGGGAAAGACGATCACGCCGAACTTCATCGCTCGATCTCCACACGATAATCTTCAATCACAGGATTTGAGAGCACGTCTTTTGCCATCCGCTCGGCGGCCTCGCGCGCGCTCGCTTCTTCCAAAGCTTCATCAAGCGCAATCTCGAAATATTTTCCCTGCCGTATGTCGCGCACCGAGTCGAAGCCCAAAAGCCCGACCGAATGTTGGATGGCCTTGCCCTGCGGGTCGAGCACGCCCTGTTTGAGTGTTACGTAAACTTTGGCCTTCACTTTTCGCTCCATTTGAAATCGGCAATTAATATCGATGGACAGTCTGAACAGGATAAGGAAGGGATGACTGAGCGATGCATGAAAGCAAGTCTGCTTTCTATTCATCATTCATCAATGCTGGACTCATCATTTGCTTTGATTCTGTCCATCCCCTCTATCCATTTTGAATTTTCTTTCGGCAATAGACCGATTTTACTCGACCACGCCGGTTCGTTAAAGCGTGCGGTCTCTTAGTTGTCAAAGACGCGCTCAAAAACACGGTCGATATTGCGCATGTATGTGTCGAGAGAAAAGACCCGCTCGATTTGGTCGCGCTCTAGTTTCTCTTTGATGTCTGCATCATCAAGGACGTAAGCGCGAAAGTCTCCGCCCTCGTCCCACGTCCGCATGGCGTTGCGCTGCACCCACTCGTAAGCCTCTTCGCGCGAGACTCCGGTCTGTGTCAGCGCAAGCAAAAGTTGGCCGCTAAAGACAAGCCCGCGCGTGGCCTGTAAGTTCTCCATCATGCGAGGAGTGTAAACCACTAAATTTTCGATAAGCGAAGCCGCCTTTGCGAGCATATAGTCGAGCGCGATTGACGCGTCGGGCAAAACAACTCGTTCAGCCGACGAATGCGAGATGTCGCGCTCGTGCCACAGCGCGACCGATTCCAGACCGGCGACGGCGTAGCCGCGAAGGAGTCGCGCCATCCCGCAGATGCGCTCCGAAAGAATCGGATTGCGTTTGTGCGGCATCGCACTTGAGCCTTTTTGCCCTTTCTTGAAACGCTCTTCGGCCTCGCGCACTTCCGTGCGTTGCCAATGCCGAATCTGCAAAGCGAACTTGTCGAGCGATGAAGCGATGATGGCAAGCGTCGTCAGATACTCGGCATAGATGTCGCGCTGGATGACCTGTGTCGAGACGGGCGCGGCCCGCAAACCGAGCCGCGCGCAAACCCTTTCTTCAACCTCCGGGTCGAGGTGCGCAAAAGCTCCGACCGCGCCGCTGATCTTTCCCGTCGCCGCCGCCTCACGCGCGCGTTCAAGCCTTGTGCGGTTGCGCCGCATCTCGTCGAACCAGAGCGCAAACGTCAGCCCGAACGAAGTCGGCTCGGCATGCACGCCGTGCGTGCGCCCGATCTGCGGCGTGCGCTTAAATTCGTGCGCGCGGGATTTGAGCACGCTCAACAGCGCATCGATGCGCCCCAAAAGAAGGTCGCACGCATCGCGCAGAAGCAGTGCGTTTGCCGTGTCAACCACATCCGACGACGTGAGTCCGTAATGGACGAAGCGCGCCGACTCGCCAATGTTCTCGGCAAGCGCGGTCGTAAAAGCAATCACGTCATGATCGGTCGTCCGCTCAATCTCGTTGATACGCTCGACCGTGAACCGGGCGCGACTTTTGATCTCTTCAAGCGCGGCGCGCGGAATCACGCCCATCTCGGCGTGAACTTCGCAGACGGCCAACTCCACGTCGAGCCACTTCTGAAACTTGTTCTGCTCCGACCAGAGCGCGCCCATCTCGGGCAATGTGTATCTGGGAATCATTTTTTTAAGTGATGAGTGATGAGTGATGAGTAATGAGTGATGAGTGATGAGTCTTTAACTCATTACTCATCACTCATTACTCATTACTTATCATTGTTTCAAAGCATCTGACGTTACCGTGTAACCGGCGAGAAGCCAGCGGCCTTCGCGTTCGAGAAGCGTAAAAGTCTCCATGCCTTTGGCTCGCTCAAAAGTCGTTTGATAGGTGACGATGAGCGAGTGGCCCGAAAGTTTTCCGTCTCCACTTATCTTTTCCGTGCCGGAATGGACGGCGCGGCTGCGCACACGCCCCAAACGCGCGCGTAGTTGTTCGAGCCGCTTTCCGTTCTCCTCTTGCGAGACGGTTGCGCGCCATTCGTCGGCGGCCTCTTCATACAGTTTTTCGTCGCGCCCGGCAGCGATATCGTCCGTCACGCGGTCGATTGCCTCCTGTGCTTCGATTGGAATCCGACGGCGTTCATCAACTGCACACGCTGTAAAGGCAAAAGGCAAAAGTAAAAAGGCAAAAGTGATTGCATGAGTGCGTCGCTTCGCGGCTTGCTGAATGATCTCTGCTGCTCCGCGCCGCGCCATTACTTTTGCCTTTTGCCTTTTTACTTTTGCCTTCACAACTCGATCCACTCGGTTGGCTCTTTCGGGTGCGAGAGCGTGATCTTGGTGGTCGTTGAAAAGAGCGTGCCGCGTTCTTGGAGCGCTATCTCGGCTGAAAGCTTGGCGACGTAAGGATTGTTGGCGCGCTGCGAAAGATGTGCGAGCACGACGTGCTCGGCGGCGCCGTCGAACCCGTCGCGCAACCACTGGGCGACATCCTCGTTTGAGAGATGTCCGGTGCGCGAGAGGATTCGCTGTTTCAGTTCCCAGGGATAGACCTCGCACGCCTTGAGCATGTCGCGGCTGTGATTGGATTCGATGACGACGGCAGCGCAGCCCTTTAGTCGTTCAGTAATCAGAGTCGTGACGTGGCCGAAGTCCATCAACGTAGCGATGCGGATGCCCGCGTGCGTGGCGACGAAGCCGAAATTGTCAACCGCATCGTGCGGGATGGTAAAGGGATGAAAATCTATTTCGCCGATGCGAAAGTCTTTGCTTGAAGATATCTCTTCAGTACGGTCGCGCAGAGCGTCGGCGCGTTTGCGCGGCTCGTCGTTGTTGGAGGAACTACTGCTCCGCTCACGGATGTATGCGTCGCGCGTCTCGCCCGAAACATAGACCGGACACGTGAGGTTCTTGAGCAGCACGCGCAAGCCGCCTGCATGATCACCATGCTCGTGCGTGATGACAACTCCGTCAAGCGTGCCCGCATCAACGCCAACCAGAGCAAGCCGCCGCGCCAACTCTTTTGCCGAAAGCCCGGCATCGACAAGCACGCGCGTCTCGCCTGCGCTGATCAGCACTGCGTTTCCCGTCGAGCCGCTTCCGAGAACAGTGAATCTCATAATAAAGCTGTTAGCTCTAAGCTGTTAGCTTATGGCATCCGCCGCCGGGCGCGTTGCCGCAAAAAATGGAAACTATTCGCCTGCTTTTGTTTTAGCTAACAGCTAATAGCTAAAGTTCCAGGCGCGAGCGTTCGACCTCGAAGCCGTTGAGATCGCCGAGTGCACCGAGCGCAAGCGCGTCGGCGCGAAAATGCTGCTGTGCGATGCGCAGAGCGTCTTCGGGCGTGACGGATTCGATGCGGCGGATGATCTCGTCGGGCGTGATGCGGCGACCATGTACGATCTCCTGGCGTGCGAGCGTGCCGGCGCGCGCGCTGGTCGATTCAAGACCGAGCAGGATGGAAGAGACGGCCTGATCTTTGACCAGACGAAGCTCTTCGTCGCCGACAGGCTCGCACAAAACGCGTCGCATCTCGGCGAGCGAGAGGTCTAAAACTTCATCAAGCTGTTCAGGTGAAGTTCCTGCGTAGATTTGAAAAATTCCCGCATCGGTAAAATTGCTTGCCGCCGCGCCGACCGAATAGGCGAGACCGCGCTCTTCGCGCACCGATTGCCAGAGACGCGAGCTTGTGCCGCCGCCGATGACCGATGCCAGAAGGCTTGCCGCATAGCGATCTTCGGAGCGTGCGTCGGGCCAGGGCGCGGCGAGCAGAAGATGCGCCTGCTCAAGCTCGCCCTTGCGCTCGATGAGAATCGGCGCGGCGGGCGTAGGTCGCTTAAGGTCGCCC
>CBDUCU010000413.1:0-4139 GCA_965365725.1 uncultured bacterium
GCGAATCGAATGACTGAGGAGCGGAGTGAACTGTAGAACCGGATCATAGAAGCCCTCGAATGATGTTAAGAGCGATTCGGCAAGACGCACATCGGCGCGTGCGACCTCGATGTCGTTGTTGTTTTCAAGCGCGCGACGGATCGCATCCTGAAGCGAAAGCGACATCGCATCGTTGCGATCAACTCCGAGACGTTCAACCGAGGGCATCGGGGGAACCGGACGTTGCTGCAAATTGGTCAGAAATGATTCCGTGCCCGGCGGCACGGCCAGCGGCTCGGGCGTAGCCGTCGGGCTTTGTTGCCCGGAACCTTCTCGGCCAACCCCTTCAACTGTCTGCGGTGTAGGCGTGACAGGCGGCGAAACTTCACGGTTGGGAGGAGACTGCGGAGAAGGTCGCTCGGTTCCCGGTGGAATACGCGGATTAGCCGGTCTTGTACGAGCATCGGGCGGAACAGGTTGTCTCTGCTCGGTACCGGGTGGGCGCGTTGCATCGCGCTGCGCAGGACTTTGCGCGGGCGTTTGACTCGGTTGCGGGTCGACGGAGACGGGGCCGGCGACGGCGGCAAACAGTTGCTTGCGGTCAAAGGTAAGCGCGACGTCGTTGAGGCCGGCTTTGATGTCGATAAAAAGGACTGTTGAGTCTGCGCCTGCAAAAGCGATGATCGTGCCCATGCCTTCCTTCAGGGCTGCGAATGAGAAGCGGCCTTGCGCGTCAGTTCGCGTCGTTAAATCGCTCTCCGATGCGCGGCGCAGAACGACCGCAGCGCCGTCCACTGGCTCTCCGTTCACGCTTTTCAACGAACCCGTCAAAACATTTGACTTCGACGGCTCGACAGGGTTGCCGTCAGTAGCGGCGAGAGTTGCTGCCAGCGTGCTCGTCGGCACAACGAAGGAAAAGATCAGCGCGAGAGACAAAAAGGCTCTCAATAGTTGCGGCGACACAATGCGCCTCGGAGAACGAAAGGCGTTACTCGACATCGACCAAAAGACTCCTCAAAAGATTGATAACCAACAGACCTGCTGCGGCATAAATTGCGTCGTAAAAGTTCTCGCAGGTCAGACCTTACTACGTCCCGTCAAAGCGCAGGGTTTCAGGAACATACACGAATTGTGCCAGAGCCTTCACGCCTCAAATCGAAGATAAAGACTCGGTCACACTTGCGCGTATCAACTTCGACGATGATTAGTGAGCGGTAAGCGCTCCCCACAAACGGACAAATTATTCCCGCAAATGGGATTCGAGCTGCTTTGTTGTGCGCGATGTTTACGGAGTTGCACCGCCTTGACACCCCCCGCGCGCGCGCATTATCTTGCTTCTCTTTATAAAGCACCAACAGTACACAACTGTACTATTGACTTTAGGCGCGCGTGAAGGGCCGCGACCCCTTTTGATGAGAGTCTCAGAGCAGGGGCGACCATTTCGCCAAATACCCTGACGCGTTATTCAATAAAATTTTGAAATCATTCTAGGAGGCCAAAACAGATGGCAATCAAAGTCGGTATCAACGGTTTCGGACGCATCGGTCGCAACGTTCTGCGCGCTTCGATGGGCGATGAGGAAATTGATTTTGTCGCCGTCAACGACCTGACGGATACAAAAACGCTCGCGCACCTACTCAAATACGACTCGGTGCTCGGCAATCTCGAAGAAGAGATTTCCGCTACGGAATCGAGCATCAAAGTCGGCGAAGACGAGTTCAAAGTCTTCTCAGAGAAAGACCCGGCAGCTATCGATTGGGAGTCGGTTGGTGCAGAGATCGTCATCGAATCGACGGGCCGTTTTACAAAGGCCGAAGACGCGCGCAAACACCTGCGCGGGTCAGTCAAGAAAGTTATCATCTCCGCCCCGGCAAAGAACGAAGACATCACAATTGTACTTGGTGTCAACGAAGGAGCTTACGACCCGGCGGCGCATCACATCATCTCGAACGCATCGTGTACGACGAATTGCCTCGCGCCCGTCGCCAAAGTCATACATGAAAAGTTCGGCGTGCGCTCGGCGCAGATGACGACCATTCACTCTTACACAAACGACCAGCAGTTACTCGATTTGCCGCACAAGGATTTGCGACGTGCGCGCGCCGCCGCGCTGTCGATGATTCCGACTTCGACCGGGGCGGCCAAAGCCGTCGCGCTTGTTTTGCCGGAATTAAAGGGCAAATTCGACGGTATCTCCGTTCGCGTGCCCACGCCGAACGTCTCTCTGGTGGATGTCGTCATCGAGGTCGAAAAAGAGACCAACACTGAAGAAGTCAACAAAGCTCTCAAGGATGCAGCAAACGAGGAATTGGAAGGCATCCTCGGCTTCTCAGAAGAGCCGCTTGTCTCATGCGATTTCCGAAAAAATTCAAATTCGTCAATCGTCGACGCTGAGTACACAAAGGTCATCGGCAACAATCTCATCAAAATCCTTTCGTGGTATGACAACGAGTGGGGCTATTCATGCCGCGTCCGCGACCTCATCAAGTTTCTCGCGCAGAAAGGACTTTAAAAGCCGTGATAAGTGATGAGTGATAAGTGATGAGAAAATCCGCTTTCTTCCACTTATCACTTGTCACTTATCACTTATCACTATGAAAAAGCTTTCCATCAAAGACCTTGAACTAGCAGGCAAACGCGTCTTTGTCCGCGTTGACTTTAATGTTCCCGTTAAAGAGGGGAAGGTTGATGACGATACTCGTATTCGTGCAGCCATCCCGACCATCGAACACGCCGCAAAGGCAGGCGCAAGGATTATCCTCGCGTCGCATCTTGGAAGACCAAAAGGAGAGCGCGTAGAAAAGTATTCTTTGCGCCCCGTTGCGGAACATCTCTCGGGCTTGATGGGGAGGCCCGTTTCGTTTGCCGAAGACTGCGTGGGCGAAGCGGCGAAGTCAAAAGTCGATGCATTAAAAGATGGATACGTGCTGCTTCTTGAAAACCTTCGTTTTCACAAAGAGGAAGAGAAAAACGACGACGGCTTTGCGCGCGAGCTTGCCGCGCTTTGCGACCTTTATGTCAACGACGCGTTCGGTGCGGCGCACCGCGCGCATGCTTCGACCGCCGGCATCACAAAGTTTGTCGAACGTGCGGCGGCAGGCCTTTTGATGGAGAAGGAGCTTGATTATTTGGGCCGAGTCATCAGCGACCCCGAGCATCCTTTCGTCGCCATCTTGGGCGGGGCGAAAGTGTCGGACAAAATTCCGGTCATCGAGGCGCTCATCAACCGGAAGGTCGATAAGCTTTTGATCGGCGGCGCAATGGCTTATACCGTCCTCAAGTCGGAAGGATTTACGGTTGGGAAATCGCTTGTCGAAAATGAAATGCTCGACACAGCGCGCGAAATCAAAGCAAAGGCCGAATCAGCGCGTGTTGAACTGATTCTTCCAACAGATCATCAGGTCGTTGATAGTTTTGACCCGCTCAACAGCCGCAAGACCATTCCCATTAACTTTACCAACATCGGTCACGTCGGGTTAGATATCGGCGCTGAAACCATCGCCCTATTCTCACGTTCGCTTGAAGGCGCAAAGACGATCATCTGGAACGGGCCGATGGGGATGTTTGAAGAAAAGGGATTCGAGCTTGGCACGGTCGGCGTGGCAGAGGCTGTAGCCGATGCCGCAGACAAAGGCGCAATCGTCATCGTCGGCGGCGGCGACTCGGTTGCCGCCATCCACAAGGCTGGAGTAGCCGACCGCATCACGCACATCTCAACCGGCGGCGGAGCCACGCTCGAATTTCTCGCCGGCGACGAACTGCCCGGAGTTGCGGCGCTCAATGACGAATAGCTGTTAGCTTTTGTCGCTGCTTAAACTTGGACATGGTTAAGTGATTTCTGAAGAAAGAGTCATTAAAAAGGCTAAAAGCTGAAAGCTAAAAGCCAATAGCTCTCAAAATGCGTAAACCAATCATCGCCGGAAACTGGAAGATGTATAAGACGGTCGCTGATTCTGTTGCGACCGCGCTCGCGTTAAAGCCGCTTGTCGCTAACGCGAACCATTGCGAGGTCGTCATCGCGCCGGTCTTTACGGCGATCAAGACCGTCGCCGATAGGCTCGAAGGCTCAAACATTCGCGTCGCCGGACAGAACTGCTCGACCGAGCATAAGCACGGCGCGCACACGGGTGAGATTGCCGCCGATATGTTGAGCGAGGCGG
>CBDUCU010000414.1:0-4130 GCA_965365725.1 uncultured bacterium
TTGTCGGGGTCTGCGCCGCCCGTCATGGCAAGCTCGTCGCCGTAATAAAGAAGCGGCGTTCCGCGCGTCGTCATGACAAAAGTCTGCGCGAGCTTTAAGCCTTTGACCGTCGCCCCCTTCTCGTTCATAAAACGCTGCATGTCGTGAACGCCGACAAAGGGGACAAGGGCGCGCGGATTCGGATAGAGATGATCGTGCGCTAAAACTTGCGCGAGCTTGCGCACGGGTTCGCCTTTGGCAAACGCGTCGCGGATGGCGTAATGGAGCGCAAAGTCGTAGAGCGTGTCGATGCCTGTGTCGATGCCGTCCCAGCCCGCACGCCCTTTTTGAAAGTAGGCGAGGAGCGCAGGGTCGCCGTCGAACAGCTCGCCGAGTATGTTGACGTTCGGATATTCGCGTTTGATTGAGGCAGACCAGTCGCGCCAGAAGTGGCGCGGGACGTGCGGCAGCGTGTCCATGCGAATCGCATCGAAGCCGACTGTGCCGAGCCACCAGAGCGTGTTCTGGATGAGATAGCGGCGCACCTCTTCATCGTCTTGGTTGAGGTCTGGAAGGATGTCTATAAACCAACCTTCGAGGTTGCGCCGGCGCGTCTCGTCGGTTGCGTTTGGGTCCATCGCCGTCCATTTCTGCCAGTTGTTCGACAGGTGTTTCTCTTCGGTGCCGTAGAACCATGTTGCGGTAGGGCGGTCTTTGACCCAAGCGTGATATGGACTTGTGTGATTGGCGATTTGATCCTGGATAACTTTGATTCCGGCAGCATGGGCCTTGTCAACAAGCTCGCGCAAAGTTCGCATGTCGCCGTAGTGTTCTTCGACCGCGTAAAAATCTATCGCGCCGTAGCCGTGATAAGGCGTGGTCGGACGCTTCGGCCCACCCTCGACTTCCGGATAAGTCTCTCGCTCGTCGAGTCGGTCTGTGTTGTCATAGACGGGATTGATCAAAAGGGCCGTTATGCCTAGGTCTTTGAGATAAGGCAAGCGTTCGATGATGCCGCGAAAATCGCCGCCATGATAGAAGCGTGGGCGCGTGCGGTCGAACATGCCGGGCGACTTCAAGGGGTTGTTGTTTGAAGCGTCGCCGTCCGCGAAACGGTCGGGCATGATGAAATAGATCACGTCGTCTGTTGTGAAACCCTGAAAGCGACCCTGACGCGCAAGCGGAGCGACGATTTCAAACTGCGCTTCTGTAACTCCGTTTGGCGTCGTCACGCGCAGACGACGCGCGCCGACAGTCGCACGGTCTTCAATCGAGATATCAACGAAGAGGTATGTGCCCGAAGCGTTAACGCGCACTGCGCCCGCGCTGATTCCCTGCCCAGCCGCCTCGACGCGCGCGCCGTGCAGATTCTTTCCTCTGAGCATCACGCGCACGGGATTGATCGAATGATTTGCCCACCAATTCGGCGGCTCGACCTTTGATATTTCCGGGGCAGATTGCGCCGTGCACAATACTTGCGCGGTAAAGACAAGCAATGCGGCGAGCAGAAAGCGCACGGGCGATATTTGTTTGGATTTCATCTCTTCTATCGTGAGCTTTAACCCCACGTCTGTTTTGACTCGTAGCTTTCGGCTGTGTGTTCGGGCCGCTCTGTGATGGCCGGGTGGCGACCGTAGAGTTCGGCAAAATGGCGCAAGCGCGCGGCGTATCCGTCGGCGAGCGCGCCCGAACGATAACGCCAAACCCAGTTGTCGGACATCGTGGCGGGCGTGTTCATGCGAGCCTCGCTTCCCAGGCCCAACACATCCTGCAAGGGGATGAGCGCGGTGTCGGCGGCAGAAGCCATCACGGCTCGGATGAAGTCCCAATGAATCTCCGCGCCGTCTGATTGGAGGTAGGCGAGACAGAGATTTTTTTCGCGCTCGACCTGCGCGGCGCTGCGCACAGAGCCGGAAGCATCGGGGTCGCTTGAAAACCAGCCGACCGCCGTGTCGTTGTCGTGCGTGCCGGTATAGACGACCGAGTTGCGCACATAGTTGTGCGGCAAGTCTTTGTTTGTTGTGTCGTTTGAAAAACCAAACTGGAAGATACGCATGCCGGGAAAGTCAAACTCGTCGCGCAGCTCGATCACGTCAGGCGTGATAAAACCCAAATCTTCGGCGATGATCGGAAGCGTGCCCAACTCTTGTTTGATGGCTTGGAAGAGTTCGCGTCCTGGTGCGAAGACCCAGCGCCCGCGCTCCGCCGTCGCATCGCCGCGCGGCACTTCCCAGTAAGCGGCAAAGCCCCTGAAGTGGTCGATACGAATAATGTCAACAAGCGAGAGCATTGAGCGCATGCGGGCAATCCACCACCGGAAACCATCTTCGAGCATCAAGTCCCAGTTGTAGATCGGATTGCCCCAGAGCTGCCCGGTTTTGCTGAAGTAGTCGGGCGGCACGCCTGCCACGACCAAAGGTTTTCCGGTCTCTTGATCAATCTTGAAGTATTGCGGCTGCGCCCAAACGTCGGATGAATCATGCGCGACAAAGATTGGGATGTCGCCGACGATCTTGATCTCTTTCTCATGACAGTAAGCGCGAAGCGCCGCCCACTGTCGGAAGAAGAGAAACTGAAAAAACTTTTGCGCTTCGATTTGTGCGGCGAGCGTGCGGCGAGCGGCATCAAGCGCGGAAGGCTCGCGTCGAATCGCTTCCGGCTCCCATTCGTACCAGGGTTTTCCGCCGCGCACCTCTTTCATCGCTCGATAGAGCGCATAATCGTCGAGCCAGGCGGCGGATTCCGCAGTGAACTTTTCAAACTCTTCGCGCAAGTCTTCGCGGCCTGTGTGCGTAAAGTTTTCAAAAGCCCTTGCGAGAAGCCTGTATTTGAGTTCGATGGCCGCGCCGTAATCGACGCGTTCTTCCGGAAAGTCAGGGACGTTTGCCACGTCGTCGGTTGAGAGCAGGCCGTCGCCCATGAGACCTTCGGGGCTGACGAGCAGAGGGTTTCCAGCAAAGGCCGAAAAGCATTGATAAGGTGAATCAGCATAACCGGTGGGGCCGAGCGGAAGCACTTGCCAGATGTGCTGTCCTGCGGCGTGCAGAAAATCAACGAACTTGTATGCCGCATCGCCGAGGTCGCCCACGCCGTAACGACTGGGCAGCGAAGTCGGATGCAGAAGTATGCCGCTCGTTCTTGGAAAGCTCATCGCAATTCTTCCTTTGCAACCATTCTTTTAAACCATCTCAACGCTCGCGTTTGGGGGCCGATTGCAGCTTGTATGGAACGACGGTACGCGGTGGAATTCTCAAGGTTATTTTTCCCGGTTCGATTTTACCGTTCTCGACCGGCGCGGCTTTGGTCATCGATTTTGAAAGTAGCGCGTCTGCTTCTCTTGTCTCGATAAATTCCGAAGCGAAAGAGATTTCATTTGCGGTAGAAGCACGGTTGAAGGCGATGACGACAGTTTCGTTTTCATAACGACGCGCGAAGACATAGACATCGTCCGTATAGAAAAGATCAATCTGCTCGCCGCGCCGCAAAGCAATATGTTCTTTGCGAAACTTTATCCAGTCGCGCGTCCATTCAAAGATGCGCTGCTCGTTTGGAGTGCGCCCCTCCTTTGTAAAAGCGTTTCTTTTATCGCCGGGAAAGCCGCCGGGAAAATCTCTGCGGTTGTCCGGGTCGTCGCCGCCTTGCATCGCAATCTCTTCGCCGTAGTAGAGTTGCGGCGTGCCGCGAATCGAAAGCGTAAAGGCCGTGTGCATCAACGCGCCTTCGAGTGTCGCGCCTTCGAGAGACATAAAGCGTTTTACGTCGTGGTTGTTCGCCATTGTCGTCAGGCGCGAAGCGTTTGGATAAAGCGCATCGTATTTCAAAGCGTCGCGCAGAGCCTTCAACGGTTTCTTCCCTGTGAAAGCGTCGAGCGAAGCTTGCCAGACGGGAAAGTCAAAGACCGAATCAAGCTCTGTATCGATGCCGTCCCAGCCCTTTCGTCCACCGATAAAAAAAGATGTGTGCACGGGGTCTCGATCCATCACCTCGCCAACCATCCACATCTGACGATGCTCTGCATGCAGCGCGCGTGAGAGGTCGCGGATAAAAGTGCGCGGCATGTATTGAATTGTGTCCTGACGGATGCCGTCGATGCCCGTGATGCCGACCCACCAGAGCGCGTTCTGAATCTCGTAGCGAGCAACTTCCGGCTC
>CBDUCU010000415.1:0-4118 GCA_965365725.1 uncultured bacterium
AAACCGCCGATGGTTTGAATGATCAGGCCCGCGCCGAAGATGTGCGTGCGGTCATTACCGGTCGGTCCAAAATCGTTGTTGTAGTTCTCGTTGTTTCGCGTCGTATTGGTGATGAACTCCTGTCGGCCGGAACCACTGGTGGCCTCGGCGCGCGATAGTGCGTAGGAGATCGTATAGTCAAGCCCACTCACCAGCCGGTGTTCGCCGAAGCGCATGAAGGACAGACCTGCAGAATCTGCGCCGAAGCGACCGTTCATCAGCACCTGTAGGCCGTTGTAGAGCGAGAAGCCGCCCTGAATCAGACGAGCACGGATCAGGTCTGATGAAAGTCCGGGCCAGAAGGTGTCGTTGTTTAAGGCGAAGGTGCTGATATTGGTCGTTTGACCAGCCGCCGTTCTTCCGGCGATATAGTTGGCGATAGTCGTCGGGTTGACGGCCGCCGGAGCAACACCCAGTCTCGTGCCGAGACTTGTACGCGCCGCCGCCTCGTTGAAGAATCTCGCGTCGCGGCGGAATTCGTTATCGACCAGCATAAAGGGAAGGCCCACGCCTCTGATCCTCACGTAGTCGACTGAGATGACATGGTTCTTCATGAGTTCGCGCTGCATTCCGATGTTGAACTGCATCGAGTACGGAATGCGGTAGTCGCCGGGAAACTGTCCACCGAAGGTATTGCCGGCGGAGTTTGCGAACTCGGAGATGCCGGTGCCCGGGTTGTAATTAGGGAAGAAGCTTGAGTAGGTTGCATTCACCGCGTTGTGAATGCGACCGAGGTCGCCGAGGATGTTGCGGATCGGATTTTCAAGCAGGCAGCTGTAGTCGCCGTGGGAAATTTCAGACTGCGCCGCCGCGCCCTGACATGAAGCCGCGCTAATCGCGACGACGATAGGGTCGCCTGTCGGACCGACGATGTGCGTCTGGTCAAAAGAGGTTGGGCCGATGCCGGTTGCGATACGGGCGAACTCATCGAAGAACGCGTTGTTGAAGATGTTCATCTCGTAAGCGAGATAGAATCCGCCGCGTATGCTCATCTTGCCATCACCGCGTGGATCCCACGCGAATCCAGCCTGCGGGCTAAAGGCATGCCAGGGGAATTTAGGCACGCCGCCCCTTCCCGCGCCGTACCGCTCAAGCTGTGGAATGTTGGGGGCATCCTTTGCGAACATATTGCTTTCGCGATTGTGGCGGACACCGAGGTTGAGCGAGAAGTTCGGGCGAACGCGCCAGTTGTCGCCCACATACCAGCCGGTACGCGTGTTGTAATGGCCGCCAAAAGGCAGGCCGTGTGCCGGATTCGACGAGAAGAATCCAGAGTTTGGTCCCGTCGAGAACGAGAGCAGCGGGTAGCTGAGCGGGTCGTTGGCCGCACCGACGGGTGTCGCCGGGAAGTCGCCGTTGACCGTCAACGGGCCGGCGAAGTTGGCGAAGCCGCCGAGGACGATCCGGTTGATCTCGCCGCCGAAGCGCAGCGTATGGTCGCCACGCACGTAGCTGCCGTCATACTTAAACTGTTTGTTGTCTTGGTAGGTCTGCTGCGGCGCGAGGCTGTTCGGCCCGAGCGAGAGATCGTTGACGTTCAACTGATAGGCAATGCCCTGCGGGGTAGTCGGGAAGGGCACGCTCAGTTCCTGACTCCCGATACGGTTGTTGAAGTTGACGTAGCCGAAGCGGAGGCTGTGCGTCATGCGCGAGCCTGTGATGTCGGCACCGACGACGTGCGCGTTCGTCCAGTCGGTGTTCTGGTAAGGCGAGATGACAGTGCCGCCGGTCGAGACATCGTCGTTATAACGATGGCTGTAGAACATCTTGGTGCTGCCGCTAATATTCCAATCAACCCGGCCCGTCCAGTAACGAGCACGGATCGGAAGCGATTGATTAGCACTGAAGGAATTGAAGGGCGGGTTTGGCTGAACGACGTTTGACGCTTGCTCGCTTGAATGCTCGCCGTTGACGAAGAAGAAGAGCTTGTCTTTCAGGATCGGTCCGCCAAGGCGAAAGCCCTGCTGCGTGCGGCTCGACGAAGGCTCCTCCGTCAAATCGAAGCGACGCGCGCCGATTTTCTCGTTGCGCCAGAAGTAGAAACCGCTGCCATGAAATTCGTTGCCGCCCGAGCGGGTGCTGATGTTGATTGCGCCCGTACTAGTCAACGATGTGGAAAGGTCAAATGACGAGCGCGAGAGCTGAAACTCCTGCACCGCATCAGTCGAGACGTTGGCCATCGTCGTACCAACTGTCTCGTCGGTGACATCGATGCCGTCGATCTGTACACGAGTACCCGTGCCCGAGCTTCCGTTAACGCTCACAGCGCGATAGGCGTTTGATTTCGTCGGGTCGATAACTCCGCCGTCTTGGACGCGCACGCTCGGCTGAAGTGCGGCGAGGTCAAGAAAGTTGCGCCCGTTGAGCGGCAATTGCTGAATCTTTTCTGCGCTGATGACACCATCGACTGTCTGGCGGACGGTGTCGACCTGCACGTCGGCTGAGCCACCTTGGACCGTGACAACCTCTGCCACGTTACCCACAGTAAGTTGGAGGCTGGCATCGGTGACCTGCCCGGTCTGTACCATCACATTTTGCTGAACGCCGGCCGAGAAGCCGGACTGCTCAATCCTCACGTCGTAGGTGCCGGGTGGTAGATTGCGGGCCTCAAAGAAGCCCTCGTCATTTGTTGTCAAGGAGATTTCGCGTCCGGTACCTTTATCGATAATTTTGACAGCCGCGCCAGACACAGCCGCGTTCTGCGGGTCGGTGACCTTGCCGCTGATGATGCCGGTCGGCGTCTGCGCGATGGCCGTAGCCATACATGCGAGCGCGACGAGCACACCTAGTAGCAGTTGAACTCCTTTTCTCATCTTTCTTATTTTCCTTTCGTTTTGGAAACCAACATTTTGGCAGTTCTTTGCTTGAATAAAGCCCAACAAATCAACGTGGATTCGGGCGGCCTGACGAATTAAGCGCAGGTTAGCTTCGAGGCTAAGTAGCATTTAATTCAGGCGCTGTTGAAGAATCAAAAACTTATGGGAATCGCCGCTTTGGAAAAGGGTCTGAACCATTAAGAACCGTAGATGAATCAGTTCTGCGAGTCGTGTAGTTTACGTCTCTGAGGCTTTTTTTGTGCTGCTTTGACCCCAATCATCTCAATCGACGCGGGATTCCAAGTCACGTATGAAAAGGCTGATCGTCACATCAGTGCGGATACTCGTTTTCTGAAAGAGGCAAGTCCGATGCCGTCATGTCAGTCGAGCATGTAGAGGCCAAATTCCAGCAATTATGTGAATTAGACGGGATAGTGAGGGCTGTGGATTACGAAATTTAGAATTGCAATCCATTTTTTTGGAAAGAGCTGAACATTGTGCAGATGATGCTATCTCTCAGAGCTTAGTCTTCAATTGTTCGATTGCTTGGCGGATGCCGGGCGCGTTTTTCGCTTCGGGGTTGTCGCGTAAGTAGCGCTCGAGTTCATTGATGGCTTGGCGATATTGTCCGCGTTTGCTGTAAATCGACGCAAGATAAAGGCGTGCCGCCGAAGACTTCTTTTTGTCGCCAACTTCCTGCGATTTTTTGAGCGATTTTTCGGCCTCGTCGAGACGGTCAAGATTGAGTAGGGCGAGACCTCGATAAAAGTTGGCCTGAAAGGACGAAGCATCAAGCGTGAGCGCGTGGTCGAGTGACTTGAGTGCGTCCGTAAAGCGACCTGTGTTGACAAAAGCAATGCCGAGGCCCGTGTGAGAAAGCCCCGTCTTCGGGTTGATCCTCAGTGCTCGCTGGAGCAGAGTGATGGCCTCGCCATACTCGCCCTTCTCGACGTAGAAGAGACCCAATTGTTGAGAGGCGAGGAAGTAGTCCGGGAAAATCTCGAGTGCCCGTCGGAGCTGCTCGACGGCGCGTTCCTCCTTTTTCTTTGAGAGGTTCTCCATTGCGCCCGCATACTCCTTCTCGGCCTCGGCTGGAACCTCCTGCACGAAGGCCATGCCGGCAGCGGCACGTGCCTCGCGCAGCGCAGAGTTGAGGACGATGTCCAGCCTCTCGGAGGAAATGTTTGACCCGGCACGCGTAGTGCTCAGGAGTTCGAGGCGATGCGTCGCCGGTTGATAGAGTTTCACGTCCGGGTTGAAGGT
>CBDUCU010000416.1:0-4092 GCA_965365725.1 uncultured bacterium
TGCAAGTCAGGAAGGGGGCTTGCCCCCGCCGCTCCTCACAACATGGCTCGCAAATGGTCAAACGAGAACCTGCCCGGCGTTCTACATTTCGTGACGGGCAACTTCCATCGACGCAGGGCGGTGTTCGCCGATGAACGTTGCTGCCGTTTGTTCCTCGATATTTGTGAGTGGCTGAGAGAAGAGTGGCCTTGCAAACTAATCGCTTACGTTCTGATGCCCGACCATTTTCATTTCATCGTGAATCCGCTTGATGGACGCATTAAAGAATTCACCGGGAAGCTCAAAAGCATCTCAGCGAAGCGTATTGTTGAGACCGCCAGTGCAATAGATTTCTCATGCAGCAGCGAGCGACTAAATCAAGCACCAAAGCAGGTTTGGCAGGAAAGCTTCAAAGACTTTCCGCTTTGGAGTTCGTGGATGATCTGGCAGAAGATCAACTACATCCACGCTAATCCGGTGAAAGCAAGGCTGGTTGGCTCTGCCAAAGACTACAGATGGTCAAGCTTTCGCGCCTTCTATTTGAAAGAGAATGTGCCTCTCGAAGTAGATCAAGATTGGTGGTGGCCTGATGATGTGCAAAAGCTGAAGCTTGCAATGGCAATAAAAGCGGGCGGGGGCAAGCCCCCTTCCTAACCTGCAATTTGCCGTAACTTGAACGATTCAACTCTACATTGTGCAGTCGGGAAGGGGGCTTGCCCCCGCTTTGTTCGCAATGCGTATTGATGAAAACAGATGGACTCGCCTCAAAACACAATCTGGATTCCTGACCTGCTCTACACGCAGGGCCGCTTCGAGACGGATTGCGCGCTCGTCTGCGATGCGCAGGGTCGCGTCGTCGATGTCACGCGAGCGGTTGATCGAGTCGCGGGCCGCGTTGTTCGCTTGCGTGGACGCGCGCTTCTGCCCGGCATGGTCAATGCCCACTCGCACGCCTTTCAGCGCGTCATACGCGGGCGCACAGAGCATCGCAGCCGCGCTTCCTCCGATTCCTTCTGGACGTGGCGCGAGATGATGTATGCGGCGGCCTCACGCCTCACGCCCGAAGACATCTACGATGCTTCGCGCATGGCCTTTATGGAAATGGCGCTTTCAGGCATCACTTCGGTCGGAGAGTTTCACTACATTCACCGCACGCCTGAGGGCGACCTTTACGACGACCCTAATCTGCTCGCCAAAGAGGTCGTCCGCGCGGCGCGCGACGCAGGCCTTCGCATCGCGCTTCTGCGCACGGCCTACGCACGCTCAGGCTTTCGCACCGCGCCCAACGAAAGACAGAGACGCTTTATCGAACCCGTTGCTGCGCGTTTTATCCATCACACAGAGTCTCTCAAAGACGATCTTGCAAAAGATTCTGCGCTCCGGGGCGAGACCGGCGACGTTGCCGTCGCTTCGGCATGGGTCGGCATCGCGCCGCACAGCACGCGCGCCGTGCCGCTCGATTATCTGCGCGAGATTTGCAGTTTTGCGCGCGCCCAGGCTTTGCCCGTCCACATTCATATCGCCGAACAGCCCGCCGAATTGGCGGCGTGCGTCGATGAGTACGGCTTGACACCAGTTGCGCTGCTTGCCGAGCACGGCCTCATCGACGCACGCACAACGGCCGTCCATGCCGTCCATGTCACAAATGAAGAGATTGACGCACTTGCCCGCGCCGGTGCGATGGTCTGCGCCTGCCCGACGACCGAGCGAAATCTCGGAGACGGAATTGTTCCCGCCGACGAGATGTTTGAGCGCGGCGTGCGCATCGCGCTCGGCACAGACAGCCATGTAGAAATCGACCTGCTCGAAGACGCGCGCGCGCTTGAATACAACTTGCGTCTCAAGAGACTCGAAAGAAACGTGCTTGCTCCGCGCGCCGAAACAATGCGCGACGAAGAAGAAGCGCAACTCTCGTCGCTCGCCGCGCGTCTATTCAAGTGTGCGACAACAGACGGCGCACGCAGCATCGGCGCGCCCTCCGGCGAGATCACACAGGGAGCGGCTGCGGATTTCTTTACGGTCGATTTAGACGACCCTTCAATCGCAGGGGCTTCGACAAAAGATTTGCTCCCCATGATTGTTTTCTCGCTTGCGCGCACGGCGATCAAAGAGGTTGCGGTCGGGGGCCGTTTGATCGTCGAGGACGCACGACATCACGCGCAAAAAGAGGTGGTTGAGCGCTTCTCGGACTTACAGCGCAGGCTTTGGCAGTGAGGGTTTCCCTGCCTCTTCATTCTTCACACGCTTGCAAGCAACGAACGTTGCCCTTTTCGCATAGAGACGGGGAAGCATTGACATCATCCTCGGCCACAATGCTTTAATGATTTTGCGCAATTATCTTACGCGCCCTTCTGCTTGTGCGAGATGTTGACCGCTATATGAAATGAAAGCTTTCTAACTCAGATGTTCAAGCATCGGCTGCTTTTCAGCATCGCTTTTCTCATCCTTTTGCACGCGCCCGCTTCGCTTCTTCGCAACGCGTGGGCGCAGAGCGTCTCAACTTCAACCGCCGCCGTTGCAGGGCGCATCGAGAATCCAAGCCCCGAACAGAGGCGACGCGAGACTTTTGAGATCGTCTGGCAGACCGTCAAAGAGCAGCACTACGACCCGACGCTTGGCGGGCTTGATTGGAACGCGGTCAAGGCTGAGTTTGCGCCGCGCGTCGCCGCCGCACGCACCGACATGGAAGCGCACCGTCTGCTTCAGCAGATGCTCAACCGTCTCGGTCAATCTCACTTCGTCGTCATCCCGCCCGAAGCCATCCCCGCGCTCGACATCGGAGAGACGGACGAAACCGATGAGGCGATGGACGCGGGCGACGAAGCAAAAGAACCCGAAGATGAGGAGTCGATGCTGCGTCGTTTGAACGGGCTTGACCTGACCGACAGATTGACGCACGGCATCGGCGTTGACCTGCGCGTCATCAACGGCGCAGTTACGCTGACGCGCGTCGAGGCGGGCTCGCCTGCGGCGCGTGCAGGCCTGCGAACAGGTTTTATTCTGACGCGTGTCGATGGTCTTTCGATGCGCCGCGTCGTCGCTTATCTCAAACGCGAAGCGGCGCTTCAACCGAGCGCGCTGTCGCAAATCGCCGAGCAGATCAACGTCAGTTATCTCAATGGCCCGCCCTCGACAAACGTGCGTCTCTCTTTTCTCGACGCGCGCGGTCGCGTGCGGCGTGCGACCATCCGGCGCGAGCGTCTGCATGGCGAGATGTCTCCGGCCTTTCAGCAACTGCCGCCGCAATTTGTCGAGTTTGAGACGCGACGTTTGCGCAACCAGATCGGCTATATTCGCTTCAACGTCTTTGCCGTCCCCGTGATGGAGAAATTCTGCACGGCGCTGCGCTCGATGCGCGACGCGCCTGCGGTCATCATCGACCTGCGCGGCAATCGCGGCGGCCTGATCGGGTTGATTCACGGCATGGGCGGCCTGCTCTCGTCGGGGACGACGTCTTTCGGCATGATGCGAACGCGCGCCGGACAGATACAGTTTCTCTCCTTCCCGCAGAAAAATCCTTACACGGGCCAGCTCGTCCTCCTCATCGATGGTGCGACGGTGTCGGCCAGTGAGATTTTTGCGAGCGGGTTGCAGGATGCGGGACGCGCCGTCGTCATCGGCGAGCGAAGCGCGGGCGCAACGCTTCCGTCAGTTGCAAAAGAGCTGCCGACCGGGGCCGTTCTGCAATACGCCTTTGCCGATTACAGGACTTCGCGCGGCGCGCGTCTCGAAGGTGCGGGGCTTCGACCCGATTTGGAGATCAAGCTTGACCGTCGCTCTCTGCTCGCGGGGCGCGACCCGCAGTTGGAAGCAGCGCTCGACGCAGTCTATCTGCCTTCGCCGGGCGAGACGGCGACAAGCCCGCACGTCAGCGCGGGCACGCCCTCCTATCCGGAAGAAACCAGATATGAGATAGAGAATGCAGAGGCAACCGCGAAGGACAAGGCTCAAGCTGTCGCGGATCAAGCACGCGTCACAGCGATCATTGAAAAATACGTCGAGGCGATTGGCGGGCGCACAGCCGTTGAGAAGCTTTCCACACGCGTCTCGAAGGGCACGTTTGAAGGGACGTTTGCGGGCGTAAAGCTCGGCGGCACGCTGGAAGTTTTTGAG
>CBDUCU010000417.1:0-4070 GCA_965365725.1 uncultured bacterium
TTCGTCATGGCGATTATCGTACGTTTCAAGGGGGAAAATATTTTTACGAGCTTGATACTTACGCAGCGTTGATGAAACAGGCCGCGACTCTGTTTCCATCTCAACGCGTCGCCTTTATCGTCTGTTCAAACGCAACGCAGCAAGAATCACCGCTCGCGCCTTTCGAATACCAACGCGGCACAGGCCATCTCATCGAAGACATGCTGGCGCTCGCGCGTTGCGACTACATCATTGGGCCGCCCAGCACCTTCACGATATGGGCATCATTTTACGGCGAGACGTTGCTCTATACCGTTGCAGACCCGCGCCGCACATTCGGGCTTGAAGACTTTATGATTTACGGCGCAGGTGAAGATCGCTTGGATGGGGCCGCGCTTGCGCCCGTCTAATCAATAGAATCTGGATTCGTTAAGCACGATCATTCGGTTCAGGGCTTGGCCGGTTCGTTAGGCCGCGCCATCCTGCGCAGACGTGAGAGTGAATGATGTGCGGCTGTTGGCAAGAGGCTAAAAAGTTTGCGGTGCAGACGACGGTAGAGCGTCGGCTCATAACCATACCAGAGGCATTTGCGCTCGAAGGCAAAGCGGTCTGCCGCATTATGCCGCCAGACGTGCGGCGGATGCTTGAGCGGAAACTCCATCGCAGCGACAGGGAGGTTGCCGAGCGGGCTGTCCGAAGCTCCGGTGTGCGTGGCCTGCTGCCCCCAGCCGATGTTGGAGATGAGATTGACTTCGGGTATCGCCGCCAGAGCATGCTGCGCCCAGATGGCAAACGTCCACTGGTAATCCCAGGTGTCGTGCCCCGCAAATGTCTTATCAAAAGTGTCGCGCCAGTATCTCACCATCTCTTCATCGCCGAGGAGATCGGAGAGCCATCCGGCATCGCGTAAATCCGGCCAGAGACGCATTTCCACATCATATAGCTGCCATGCTCTGCGCCAGGATGCCCAGCCCCAGATGTCGGTCGTGCCGCGCGAGAAGTAATAACTGTATGGCGTGCGCCGCCTCCCGAACTGAAAGCTGTCGCCGCTAATCATCATCACACGCTTATCGTCGCGGAAGCGTTCGAGCAGCTCCTCGCAGAAGCGGAAGAAGGTCGGGTGCGGCAAGCAATCGTCTTCGAGAATGACCGCCTCTTCAACATGCTCGAAGACCCACGTGATGCCGGTTGAAACCCTTCGGCGGCAGCCCATGTTCGTCTCCGAGTAGTTGGTTATAACCTCACAGTCCCAATCCACACGCTCGACGAGCGTGCGCGTCGCCTGACATGCCTCGGCTTCGCCCGTTCGGCCCGGACGCGGCCCATCGGCAACGATGAGGAGTTTGCGCGGACGCGCACGCGCAATTTCGGCGAAAACGCGCGCGGTCGTTTCGGGGCGGTTGAAGATAAGAAAGGCGACGGGTGTGTTCAAGGTTCGTTAGTTAGACAAAGAATAAAAAGTGCGGTGAGCGTGGATCATAAATTCTCTCTTGGCGTGGCGGCAGAATTGATAACGATCACGTCTGATACATTTATCTCAGCGCCGCGCGGTTACTTGACGGCCTCGACGTAAAGCGTCTCAAAGGCGCGGGCTTCAGTGTCGATTCCCTGCATCTGCTCATGGAGCGAGCGACCGAATTGCTGCTCGACGGCGCTTGAAAATCCTGCGCGCTTGAGTAGAAGCGTCAGCGATTCGGCATCGTACGCCCAGAGGTGCTGCCCGCCTTCTCGCATCATCTGATTAATGCGATCAAGCGGCGTTTCGACCGGCGCGGGGAATGATGGATGCTGCAAAAACTCTCGATCGGTTGCGTAAGAACGAAGATAACGGCCCGCGTCCGGCGTTGAAAGACGCAGCACGCCGCCCACCGCAAGCACGCGCAGAGCCTCGCGTGCGAGAAACTCCGCCGCCTCTTTCGGCATATGCTCGATAACATGCTCGCCAAAGACGGCTGCACAACTGCCGTCGGGAAAAGGCAGGCCGCGCCTTAAATCCCACACCACGTCGATGCCGTCAGCGCGGGCCATGTCGATATTTACCCAACCTTCGAGAACGTTCGGGCCGCAGCCGATATTGAGCAGAAGCCCGTGCGCGGGGAGCGACTCAAGCGTGCGCCGCGAACGACGGCGCGCCGCCCAATCATGATACGGCGCGGAGAGACGGTTGGCTCTCTCACGCCCGAGTAAGCTGACAGCCGCGCGTTTGAGAGTCTTGAGCGGAGACCTGTCGCCCCTGTGCAGAGGATTCGCCTCTTTGATTTCACTTGTGCGATCCATTAGGCCTTCTCCAACTCCTCGCGCGTTTCAATCTGTGCGCCTTGCAGATAGGTTCGCGCGTCTTTAATGACGTGCGCTACGCCCTCTGCGAGCGAGACGCGAGGCTCCCAGCCGGGCAGTAACTCTTCCGGGTCGATGATGTGCTCGCTGCCGCGCACGTCTCCAAAATTCACCTCCGCATCCAACTGCCGCGCAACCTCGCGGGCCGCCTCCGCAATGGTCTGCCATTTCGGACCGGCAACGTCGGCGCGCGCCTGTGCTCCGTCAAACAGATTGACGATGGCATCGACGCAATCGGTCTTGTAGATAAATCGCCGACGCTCCGCTCCGCTTGTCATACACACGACGCGCCCACGCATCAGGCCTGACAGCACAAGGTCCGTCATCACGTGACTCTTGACATCGGGCTGCTCCCAGCCGTAGGTGTTCCAAAGCCGTGCGACCTTGCCGCCCAACTGCATCGTCCAACGCTCGGCCATCCACTTGGTTGCGCCGTAGGCGTTCGGCACAACCGTCAGTTGCGAGCTGGTAAAGAGAAACGGTTTTTTCGAGCGCGCCAGCGCGTCGAAGATGTTGAGCGAAAGCTCGCAGTTGTTCTTATATTGTTCGTGTTGACGGTCAGAGGCCTCGATGTATTTGGCCCCGCCCGTGTCCCAAGCGAGAAACCAGACGCGGTCGCATTCCCTGATCCGCCCGCTCAAATCCGCGCTCCGCAGATCGCACCCGCTCTTTAGGTCGAGCGAGACGACCTCGCCGCCGCGCGCGCGCAACCGGCTGACTAGCTCCGCGCCGATCAATCCCTCGCCGCCGAGCACAAGCTCTCTCAATCCGTTAGACATAAAAGACGTGAATCGTAAATCGTTTGAAGAAATGATGTGCCGTAAACCTAAAAAGATAATTAGTTTGACGCGTCAAGCATTCCGTAAAGCATTGAATACGATCTATTGACGAATGATGGCTCACGATTTACGAGAGTTGTTCCAGCCTCCAGACGCGCTCTTGTATCTGCACCTCGCGGCAATCGCCGAGACCCCAATTGTCCGGATTCTCGTAAGGCACGCCGTCAACGGTCGCCATCTCGCCGTGATGCGGGCGCACGCCCTCCGTGCATGACGATGGGTGCTGAAGATGTAAGACCGTGCCTGCACGCTTGATGCTCGCGCCGTGTGCGAGCATCTGCGCCGTGCCGCGTATGTCGCAGCCGATGCGATGGCGCACCATCCGTTCGTCATAGCCGCGCGTATGGTGCCAGAGTTCGCGGCTGGCGAGAATAAATTCGCCCGTCCCCAATTGGTGATAGGGGATGAAACGACGAAACCGCAGGCTGTCGAAAAGTTTGATCTCGGTCTGCACATCCTCGCGCCAGGGAATGTCAACGCGCTCAGCCGTCCAAGCGACCTGTGGGTCGAGCGGCGCATCGAGAATGGTGTTGACCGCGTCAAAGCCGAGCGCAGCGTCGGCGTTTGTCGCCAGCACCCAGGGCGAGCGGGCGCGCCTGATCCCGACATTCTTTGCGTGATACTCAAGTAGCGGCACGCGCGCATTCTCGCAGATGCGTTCGTGAATCTCTGCAGGGACGACGTAGGCGCGAAGAGCTGGAAATTCTTTCGTCAGCGCATGAGAGAGTAGCTCGCGCTCAGGCGGGGGATTCCATTCGACAAAGATCACTTCATCGACAAGGGCGCTCGTGTTCCAATGGATGGTCGCGCGCAGCCGCGCCGCAAAGTCCGACATATAATCGTCGTTGCGACCTACCATGACGGCTGCCACGCCGGGCCGCGCAACCTTTTCGCCGCGCGCGCGCAACCTTGCAA
>CBDUCU010000418.1:0-4068 GCA_965365725.1 uncultured bacterium
CGTCGTCTGCTGTTGCGTCTGTGCGTGCGTTGCGAAAGCTGCACACACGTAGAGAAATGCGGCGACGCGTAAACTTGTCTTGAACATACAGAACTTGCCTCTTGCAAAAACGCGACTACCGCGCGGGCGCGGCCTCAAGCGTTAAGACCTCGAAGGGCGCGAGCCGGAATGTGTGCGGATTTCCTGAGCGCAGACGGACGGGCGCGCGCCCCTTTTCGTCGCGCCAGGGGCTGCGCGCGATATATGCGCGCGATGCGCCGCGCGGAAGCTCAAAAGCGCGCTCCACGTCAACCGTCAACGTCTGCTCTTTGTCCGAAGGGTTGCGCAGGACAAGAATGGCTTTGCGCGGCGACCAGGAGGCCCAGCCGTAAACTTCGAGCTTGGCCGGGTCGCCGCCGACCCAATGTGTGTCAACCAGTACTTCGGCGTTGCGACGCGCCCAGTGTGCGGCCTCCGCAAGCAAGTCCCAATTCTCTTGCGTGAGCAGCGCCGGAGTGACGTACATCTCTTGCAGGTGCGTGCCCGTGCCGAAATAGGATTTCACTTCGTCTTCAAAATCGTTTTGCGGGTCTGCCTTGAGACGCTTCGTGCGCTTGGCGTAAATCAGTCCGTGAAGCATCAGCGAGTTGAGCGGAAAGAGCGGCCCACGCACGACCGTCATCTTGTAGGTTTGTGCGTCTCGATACGTGATCCACTGTTGACGGTCTGAGCCGACACCGGCAAACGCATGGTCTTCGCCGCCGCGCCAGATCGAATCGCCGTAGCGCAACCAGAAGGGCGACGGATACGTGCCGACCGTGAGATTGACAAAAAGATCGGGCCGCACTTCGCGCATCTCGCGCACAAGGTTGATGGCCGCGTCAAAGTCGCTGTCGAAACGGCTTCCCGGAACGGCGCGGTTGGCGTTGCCAAAGCCGTCGATCTTGAATTGGTTGACACCGTAGCGGCGCAGCATCTCCATGCACGCCTCGCGGAAGCGCTCGTAATACTTCGGCCCCGAGAGCGCAAACCCCTCGCCAAACGGCGGCCCGCCGTCCATGATCTCAAAGCCTTCGGCGCGGCCATATTTCAAGCGCGCCTCTTTCGCCGCGTCGTATCCGCCCCAGGGCGACATCCACACGCCGGGCGCAGCCCCGTACCGCTCGGCGGCTGTTTTGAGCGGCGTAAAGCCGCGCGGAAAGCCCGCATGAAAACGCCAGAGCGTCGCGTTGTCGTCCCACCCGTCGTCAAACAGAAACGAGTTCATGCGAACGCCGCGCTTTTCGACAAGCTCGCGTCCGTAATGGTGAATCACGTCGAGCGAATCTTTCTCGTCGAACTTATTTGTAAAGCCGATGTCGTACCAGGAATTGTAGTGAAGAAACGGTCGGTAAGGGTGTGCGCGCTCGCGCTCAAGATAGGCAAGAAAATCGCGTCGCAGCTGACCTTCGCGCGTCACACCGATGACCGACGAGTAGGTGACTTTCGCTCCCTCGCGCAAAGGCAGCTCGCGCGGAAGCGCGCAGGTCGCACGTCGCGCGCCCTCAACCCTGCTCACCGAGAGCGGGTGCTCGAAGCCGAGAAAGAGGTTGCCGCCGACAACGGGCGAGCCGTTGACAATTCCATGCACGCGCGCGCCGTCAAGCTCTGCGTCAACCAGACGAATTTCTGCAACAGGAAGGTCTGCGCCGATGGCTTCAAGCGTCACTTCCTGTCTCACGTAGTTTGCCCCGCGCGGCAAAAGCGCGCGCCATGCTGCACGCACGCGGCCTCGCTCGTCCTCAAGCGCAACAGATATTTGTTGCCCGCCGATGCGTTCAGACATTCTTGAGGCGCGCGCATTTGCACGCCACATCTCGACGCGTGGGCGGCCCTTGACGCGCATCTCGGACGATCCGATCTGCGCGCCGTCTTTGAGCAAGAGCGTAAAGACATCGTCAGAGAGCGCGATGCTTTTTCCGTTGATGCGATCCTCAAGCCCCTTGACGCGAAGCCTTCCCTGCTCGACGCGCCACTCGGCGCGGATAAATTCATTCGAGAGACTAAGCAGGTCTACGCCGCGCGACAAACGCTCACGGCTTGCGCGTCTCGCACTCTGCGCGTGAGCGAACATCCCCGCGTTTGGAAGCACGCACAACGCAAAGGCAAGACAAAAAATCAGGCCGCGTCGAACAACCGTGCATCTCTTTGCATGCAGGATAAAATCCTCGATGCTCATCTCCACAATTATTTCTCCTTGTTTATCAAGCCAATGATTTATCAAAGCCAGCATTTATCAAGAGCACGATTTATCAAGTCGTTGCTTCATCAAGAAGGATGAATCCGCCCGGCGAATTTTCTGATCTACTTTCGCGCCGAAGCTCGCACGCCCCTGCCGCGCGCGGGTGAATTCTTGCCGAGTCTGGCAACCGTCATCCAGGACGCATAATCCGTCCCGCGCCCTCCGGCAATAAATGGGTCGGCCTTGCTAAAGCCGGCCTCGCCGTTCGGGTCGGCAAGACCGCCCACAGGCACGTCGCGCCCCGCGTTATAAAAAGTGTTGTGACTGTGCGCAAAGCGTTCGACCTTCACGCCTTTGCCCGATGTTTGATAAAGCATCGTCTCATCGACCACGCCCGAGAGGATGAAGATATTGTTCTTGAGCGTCAGCCCCTCGGTCAAAGTCAGGCGGACGCTTCTGTTGCAACCTTTGGGCGGAGCGTCAACTTCGTTGCCGGGCCGCAGGAGCAAAACGCCGCGCTCGCCGATGCCGATAAAAGTGTTGTTGACTATTTGCGCGTTCTTCGCCGTCCAGATCGAGACGGGCTCGACGGGACGCTCGCCCGGACGCGTCGAGACGACAAGGTTGTCGCGCGCCGTCATATCGTAAGACTCAAAGTGCGCGAACGAACAGGGGTCGCCGTAGTTGCCGTCGATAAAAAGGTCCGGGTCGGTTGAGCCGCCCGCAAACGCCGACCCTGAGTTGTCAACAAAAACGTTGGCCTCGATCAATACGCGACGCGCGCCGCCCTTTGTCACGACACCTCGATGACTGTTGCGGATCAGGTTGCGACGGATGATTGCATCGTCAACACAAGGCAAATCTATCGCGGGCTTGCGCTGAAAATTTTTGCCGTCGAACAGCTCGTTGTCTTCGATTGTGATGTGATGCGATTGATTAAACTTGACGAGATAGAGGCGGTCGTCGTCCTGCAAAGGATCATAGTCGGGCGTACAACCCGAAGGCGGGCACTCGTAATGAATCTTCGAGTTGCGGACGGTGATGTGACTCGTCCACAACGCGCGGTCGTACCAGGCGGCGGTGTGGCCTCCGGGCGGATCGTTTGTCTTGACGCGGTTGTATTTGTCTTCCGGCTCATAGACGCTGTCGCCATGCACGCCGTTGCGCCGACGGTTGATCTTCTTGCCCGACGCATCCGTATGGTAAGGATTCGTGTAGATGTCGAAGCCGTCGAAGACGATTCCGCTCACAAGATGAAGACGGATGGAATCAATCACGACACCGTGCTTTGTCTCAGCGCGAATGACGAGCGGGTTGGCGGGGTCGTAGCGATAGATGCCGATGGTTTCAGGACGCGCGCCCGCAGGCACGCTCTGTCGCGGGTCGCCCGGCTCAAGCGGGTCGGCCATCGTCAAAGTCAGATGGATGCCGCCCCAGCGCGCGGCGGGCCCCGCTTTGCGATAGTCGCCGTTTTTGGCGACGAGCGTGTCGCCGCTTCCGACATGACGCAAAGCCACGCGCCAGGATTTGAACGGGAGCGCGTAAGAGCCGTCGCCGCGCGCATCGTCTCCGTCGAGCAGGTGAATGTAAACCGTCTTGCCCTTGCCGTGCGCGACTCCACACAACAGAAGGGTCAAGACGCATGCAGTCTGTAAAAAATGTCGGACGCTCAAATTCAACTTTTAATTCCTCTTATTTAGTTTCGATTACGGGAAGCATCCACCCAACGGCCATGAAGCATCACGCGCCGCACGTTTCGCATCGCGCGTATATCTTTAAGCGGGTCGCCCTCGACGAGCAGAAGGTCTGCCAACTTTCCCCGCTCGACGCTGCCGAGCCTTTCGTCGATGCGAAAAAAACGCGCGTTC
>CBDUCU010000419.1:0-4046 GCA_965365725.1 uncultured bacterium
CGTGCCGACGCCGCGCACGCTCACGTCCGACTCTTCGTGCGCCACATCAGGGTTGCTGATATATGACACGTCAGGCGTGACGTGGATGTCGTCGTATTTTTTGCGTCCCCCTGCCATAGATTCCTCTTTAATTTAGCTGTTAGCCCTTGGCTTTTAGCGATTAGCCAAACCAATACCTGTCTTCTTCCGGCTGAAAGCTAAAAGCTAAGAGCTAACAGCTCTTGAATCAATGATGCGCCGGAGCGGCCAACGCCTCAGCCAGACCGGGCGCGCCGACAGGTACGAGCGGTCTTGATTTCAGCTCCTTCAAAACCCACCAGAGCCAGATGCCGCCGACTCCGACGACCGCCAAAAACATCGTCAGAAAATCCTGAAAATGAAGGCCCGAGCCGCCCGCGTGCTCGCCCGCCTGCGTCGCAGGCGCAAACAAAAAGATGAGATCGACGACTCTCATCACAAGCATCAGGACGGCGACGCGCACAAGCGTCTCGCCTCTTCGTTTGAGCGCGCGCGAAAGCAACAACATAAACGGCAGCGCGAAGTGGAAGAGGATGATTGCCAGACCGACGTATTGCCAGCCGCCGCGCAGCCGCTTCAGATAAAACTGCGTCTCTTCTGGCAAATTCCCCGCCCAGATGATCAGGAATTGCGAGAAAGAGAAGTATGCAAAGAGCATCACCATCGCCAGCAGAAGCTTGCCGTGATCGTGAAAGTGATGCGGTTGAAAGACGTGCGACATCGGGTCGCGGCGACTAAGGCAGACCGCCATCGAGATGGCGAATGCGAGCGCCGAAAGTCCCCAACCGGCCATGACGATCAGTCCATAGATGGTCGAGAACCAGTGCGGCTCAAGCGACATTCCCCAATCGACCGCGGCAAAGGTTACGGTCAAGCCAAAGAGCAGAAGCCCCGGCGCGGACATGTCCTGCATCTTGCGACGGATGCGCGGGTCGCCTGTCTTGTCCTGCTCAAGCGACCACTTGTTCATAAAATATGCGAGCGCGCCCCAGACAATAAAGTAGAAGAGTGCGCGCGCGATAAAGAACGGGTTGTTTAGGTAAAAACTCTTATGCGCAAGCGCCTTGTCAACGACCTCGCCGTTTTTGATGTAGTGCGTCGGGTCAGACCATTCATAAAGCGCCTGATGCTCAGGATGAATAAAGAGCGAGGCGAGTATCGGAACAAACAGCACGGCGAGCAGAGGGATGGTGCGCGTCGCAGCTTCCAAAATTCTGCGGATGACAAGACCCCAGCCGCCGCCCGTCATATGACCGAGAAAGAGCCACGCGAAACTTCCGACCGCCACGCCCGTCCAGAAGAAGAAGCCGACCAGATAGGAGCGGAAAAAATGTATGAGGCCGTTGACCCCGTGCGCAGGCAGGACGAGCGAGAGCAAGACGGCGAGCGCGAGGCCGACAAGGCCCGCGATGAGCGCCGTTGTTTGATAGCGCGTCACCTCGGTCGGAGCGTTGTAGTTGGTTGCGTTCGCGTCCATCCCTAGTGCTGCTCACCTCCATGCGCCGGCTGCTGCTGCTTTTGCGTCCCGTCCTGATTTGCGCTCGAAAGACGCGCGCGCTTGTCGGCAGGCACGTCGTCAACCGTGCCCTTGCGCGCCAACTGCATAGCGCGTATGTAGGCGATAATTTTCCAACGGTCTTCGGGCGGAATCATGTAAGAGTATGAAGGCATCGCGCCGAGACCGTTTGTGATGGTCTGAAAATAGTGCGCCGCCGAAGCCTGCCCTTCCTGAAGTCCGGGGTCGTGAAAAGAGGGCGGACGCTGAAATCCTCTGCGCACGATCATCCCGTCGGATTCGCCCGTCAGGCCATGACACATTGAACAGAAATTGTTATAGCGGTCGCGCCCGCGCTCAAGCTCGGCCATCGTAATTGGAAACGGAAACACGTCGGGCCCGCCAAGCCGAGCCGCGCCCTGCTGTTGTTGTTGCGTATTGTTGCCCGGCCCCATCACCTGCCCGCGCGCGTTTGCGTCGCCAGCGTTGGTTGCAGGATTCGAGGCTGCGCCTCCGGCTGTCGAAGAGGCTGGAACGGTCGTCCCCGTGGCTGCTCCCTGCGCTGCGCCCCCTGCCGCCATCACGCCCGTGTAAAAATATTCTGTCTGACGGTCAACATAAGCTTGCCCCGCAGGCATGCGCGGCACTGTGCCCTCGACGAGCGGGCGCGAAGCTTGTCCGTCGGGCAGGGTCTTTTTATCCGCCGGTTCTAACGCCTCATAACGCGGCTGATCCTGCATGTCCATTCGGCAGGATGAAAGGAAAAAGGTAAAAGGTAGAAGGCACATGGCTGAGACAGTGCGCAGAGAGATGCGCCGCGACAAACGCGCATTAACTTTTGCCTTTTGCCTTTTGCCTTTTGCCTTCCCGTCAATGTTCCACATCGTTCACCTCTCGCGCCCCCAGGCCCTTGAGAAATGTGCGCGTCGCCTCGCGGTCAAACTTCGGGTCTGCCGATTCGACGAGCAGAAAGAAACGGTCGCGCGAAGCCAAAGCGAAGTTCGGCGTGTTGAAGACCGGATGATACGGCTCAGGCAATCCATTGAGTGCCAGCATGCCGAAAACAGCAGCAAGCGACGCGCCCAAAACGGTCGTCTCAAACGTGATCGGGATAAAGGCCGGCCAACTGAAATAGGGTTTGCCGCCGACATTCAACGGATAGTCAATGACGTGCGTGTAGTACTGAAGCGCAAAGCCGGCGATCAGTCCGACGATGCCGCCGATAAGGACAATCATCGGCATCTTTGTCGAATGCACGCCGATGGCTTCCGACAACTCTTCAATCGGGTACGGCGAGAACGCATCAATCCGCCGATATCCTTCCTCATGCACGCGACGCGCTGCTGCAACCGCGTCCGAAGGATTTTCAAACTCGGCCATCAACCCGTAAGTCGCGGGGCGTGCTTTCTTCTTTAGAGCCACGACGACCTCCCAGCAAATTGTCCGTTGTCAGTTGTCCGTTGTCCGTTGTTTGTTTGACACAACTTGCCGCTCACACTGAAAGATTCAATGCGGAAAACAAAAACAACTGACAACTGACAACCGACTGTCGACAGCTTTTTCATGCCGCCTTCTCCTCATCAATCTTGGCTTCGGGAACGAGCGTCCGCATCTCGAAGATCGAGATGACGGGGAGGAAGCGCAGGAACAGAAACATCAGGAAGAAGAAGAATCCGATTGTTCCAAAGAACATCGTAAAGTCGAAGATCGTCGGCGCGTAGTTGCCCCACGACGAGGGGATAAAGTCGCGGTGCAGGCTGATCGGGATGATGACAAATCTCTCTAACCACATGCCGACGTTGACAAACATTGCGACGATAAAGAGCGTCACGTTGCTATGACGGAAACGACGTATCCAAAGAATCTGCGGGACAACGACGTTGCAGACCATCAAGGCCCAATAGAAGAAGGCGTAAGGGCCGAAGAATCGGTTGCGAATCATAAACTCTTCATAGGTATTGGCGCTGTACCAGGCCATGAAGGTCTCCATCATGTAGCCGTAGGCGACGATGAGTCCCGTCGCCAGCATGACTTTGGCAGAGTTGCGCAGGTGCCTGTCGGTAATGAAGTCCTCAAGCCCGTAGAATTTTCTTAAGGGGATGACGAGCGTCAAGACCATTGCGAAACCGGCGTAGATTGCTCCGGCGACAAAGTAGGGCGGAAAGATCGTCGCGTGCCAGCCCGGTATAATGCCGATGGCAAAGTCAAAAGAGACGATTGTGTGAACTGAAAGCACGAGCGGCGTTGAAAGCCCTGCGAGCAAAAGATATGTCGCTTCGTATCGCGCCCAATGTCTTGCGCTCCCGCGCCAACACAGAGCGGCCGATCACGATCAGCCAGGGCACCAACCGACTGGTCACGCCGGGCGATCTCGCGGCCGAGCTGCGCGCCGCGCTCGCGGGAACCCATACCCCGGCACGACCCGAATATTGGGATGGCGCGACGGCAGGGCGATGCGTCGCTGATCTAAGGCGGCGTACGGCTAACGTGGCCAGCCGATGACTACGCCATGAGCAAGATCCTGCCCGTGATC
>CBDUCU010000420.1:0-4045 GCA_965365725.1 uncultured bacterium
CGAGATGAGTCCGGCGCGCGCCAGCCTGTGTCCGACAAATCGAGCAGGCTCGCCTCGCATCTTGCGCTGCATCTTGACACAGAGCCACGTAGCAAAAAGCGAGACGGGAAGAAGCGTCCACTTCAAACGCCATGCGGCAGATTGCGCTGCGCCTGTGAGTGAGCCCGGTTCAATTGAAAGAATGTCGCGGCTCAGCACAGTCGAAACAATGTGTGCGAGCAAGACGACGAGCGTTAGAAGACCGAGCGCAATTGAAAAAAACGCGGGACTGTAGGATGGAAGCTCGCGTTCGGGTCGCGCGAGCGGCGGGCCGATGCGTCGCGCGCCGCAATTGACGCAACCGTCTTGCATCTCACCCGCGAACGTCTCGCCGCAGCAAGGGCAAAGCGTCGTCGTTTTTTGAATGCGTTGAGAGGTTGTTTCCGAATGGTGTTTGAACATCGCGGCCCTCAGCCTGAAGCTTGCGAGCTACGGACGACGCTCGTTGCGCCGTGACGTTGCTCCGCGCCCGACTTAGACGCTGCTTCGCCCGTCGAAGATGCTTTCGAGTCTGAAGCTGCAATCTGCGACGAACCGTCATTCTCACATGCGTTGGGCGGCTCATCAGCCGCCGCCTGCGAGGCTGCGCCCTCTGTGGCGACGGTCGTCGTTCGTTGCAGCTCGCTCCACGTATGATAGACGCGATAGGCGAAAGTCCAGTAAGAGCCGACGGCGAGAATCCAAAGCACAGCCGGCATGCGATTGGCAAAGATGCTCTGCGAGGTAGGATGAGTCGAGAGCGCGCCGATAATCAGAAGCACGACGCGTTCAGGCCGGCGCAGGAAACCAACGTCGCACTTCGGTATCAAGCTCTCGGCGCGCGCGCTCGAATAACTGACGAGGACCGAGCCGACCATCGCCGCGCAAGCGAGAAAGACGTTGAGCGTCGAATGAAATTGGGTGTCGCGCGCATAGAAGACGATGAGACCGACAAAGGCGGCCATGTCGGAGAGACGATCAAAAGAGGAATCGAGAAACCCGCCAAAGCGCGTGACCTGACCCGTTCGACGCGCCACCTGACCATCGAGCATGTCAAAGACGTTGGCGACGATGAGGACGAGGCCCGCCCACACAAAAAGCCCGAGTCCGAAAAGCACGCCGCTCAAGACGTTGATCGAAACGCCAATTACGGTCAACGTGTTCGGGTTAATAGTGCTGCGCGCAAGTCCGCGTACCATCGCATTGATGATCCGTTGCGCGCCGCGCCCGATGCTCGCCCCAAACATGCGTCGTCTTTCCTGTCTCTAGATTCTGCGGAAGAGATTTCTTAATCGCTTGTGGTCGCGCTTCGGCAGTTGCGCCTTAAAATCAGGCTGTCGTTCATAGTATGGACGCGTTTAAAGCCTTGTCAAGAGAGACGTTTTGTCGAGGCTTTTTGCTGCTCTGGCGGATCATTGCAGCCACCATGCAATTCAGCTTGTGGCCTGCTCGTCCGCGGCGTTTTCCATTTCCTCATGAAGCGTCGTGAGACGACGAATCTCAAAGTTGCGCGCGCCGTTGGGTGTCACGACTTTGACTTCGTCGCCCTCTTCTTTACCCATCAGGCTGCGGCCCACCGGCGAAGTGGTCGAGATCAGACCTCCGGGCGGGTCGCTCTCCTCAGGCGTGACGAGCCGATATGTGACCTCTTCATCTTTTTCTGCGTCGTAGAGTACGAGCGTCGAGCCGTAGGCGGCGCGGTCGCGCGGAACTTTCGACAGGTCGATGGATGCGACCTCGCTCAGACGTTGGCGAAGTTGGCCGATACGCGCTTTGACAAAGCTCTGTCTTTCAAGCGCTGCTTTGTATTCCGAATTCTCACGCAGGTCGCCGTATTCAAGCGCGCGTTTGATCTCACGCGGCAGATGAACACGCAGTTCCGTCTCTAGTTCGTCAAGATCCGCTCGCAATTTTTCTTTGATCGCTTCAGTCACTTCTTTCTGGTCTCCGAATTGTAGAAAAAGATGTCAACAAATATAATCAAATTGCAACTGCCCATCACAGAATTGCAATCTTCCAAACCGGCCCGGCTGCACTATACTCTCGCACGGCGTTCTTCAAAAGAAAAGTTTAAGCTCCGAGTCTTTACGAGATCGGTCTCCCTGCCAGCTTAGTCTTGTCTCGAACGCTAGCGCTGCTCGACGCTCTCCCAATAGTTAATGAACCCCGACGAGCCGCGATTGTTTTATTCGCACCTAACCTCGCGCGGCATCAAGACTCTTGTCATGTAAGGGAGGGTTGTGCGCGCCAGCATTTCGCTCGCACCAAAAGGGCTATGCTTAAATCAAATTCTGAAAAACGAAGACTCGTTCTTTTTGTTGACGACGATCCATCGCTTTTGCGTCTCGGTCGTTTGACTCTGGAGCGCGCAGGCTTTCGTTTTCTAGGCGCGCTCGACGGCAGCGAAGGCTTGCGACATGCGCGCGCCTCGCACCCTGATGTCATCATCCTCGATTATATGATGCCCGACATTAGCGGAAAAGAGGTCTTCCGCGAGTTGGTCAAAAGCCCTGACGAGCGGCTGCGACATACGCCCGTCATTATGCTGACGGCGCGCGCGGGCAACGACGTGGAACAGCAGGAATTGATGGAGATGGGGCTTGCCGCCTATCTACACAAACCGTTCGGATATCGTGAGCTTCTCAATATCATCGACAACGTTCTCGTCCTCAGCCAGATCAAAGAGCGCAACCGCATCCTTGAACTTGAAGCGCGCCGCGCCTTTGTCGCAACGGTCAAAAGCCTGATCGGACTGCTCTTCGCCAAAGACAGCTGCACGGGACAGCATTGCCAATCGGTGGCGCGTATCGCAGAGGGTGTGGCGCTTGGTTACGGCCTGACGGAAGAGGCAACGATGTACGTCAAGCTCGGCGCGCTTTTGCATGATGTTGGAAAGCTGGTCGTCCCCGAAGCCGTTTTATGCAAGCCTGACGCTCTGACGCGCGAGGAGGTTGACGTTATGCGCCGCCACGTCTATCACGGTGAACAGGCGCTTGCGGGCGTGCCGCAGATGGAACACGTTCGTGAGATGGTCGCGCATCATCACGAATGGTGGAACGGCGAAGGGTATCCGCACGGACTGGCAGGCGAATCAATTACTTTGGGCGCGCGCATCATCTCTGTCGCCGACGCTTATGATGCAATGACGAGCGACCGGCCTTACCGCGCGCGGCTTCCGCAAACGGTCGTCATCGAGCGTCTTCGTCAAGGGACAGGCACGCAGTTTGACCCCGCCATCGTTTCCACACTCTTCGATTATCTTGAGACGCGCGCGCACCTTGAGCCGCAGGAACTCGATCTACAGTTTCTCGAAGAACTGTGGGCAGCTTAAAAAAGGTAAAAGTAAAAAGGTAAAAGGCAAAAGTAGAAAGGCGGACAGCCTCTTCACTTTTGCCTTTTGCCTTTTACCTTTTACCTTTTGCCTTTTGCCTTCTTCAGCAGATGTCGTACTTGTGATGCCGCTCTTCGTCGGGCGCGCCGAACGAAACGCCTACGTCGCGTGCGGCGCGCACAAGCTGGCTGTCGGCGGAAACCGTCTTGAGGTTGGCGACTGCCTCCGCAAGCGGAACGGTGACAATCTTTGTCGATTGCAGCGCGACCATCACGCCGCGCTCGCCGCGCATCAGAGCGCGCACGGCGGCAGAGCCGAAGTTGGTTGAGAGCATGCGGTCGAAAGCGTTGGGCGTGCCGCCGCGTTGAAGATGGCCGAGCACGACGCAGCGCGTCTCCTTACCCGTCAAACGCGCAAGACCCTCAGCCACGCGGTGTCCGATTCCGCCCAGACGCGGCGCACTCTGTTTGTCTCCTGCATCCACATAAACTTCTTCGCCTTCAACCTCGTGCGCGCCTTCGGAGATGACGATGATACTAAACTCCGAGCCGCAAGCTTCGCGCTCGCGCACCTTCTCGGCGACGCGTTCAATCGAGAAGGGAATCTCAGGAATGAGAATCACGTCCGCCCCACCCGACACGCCTGAGTGGAGCGCAATCCAGCCCGTGTGTCGCCCCATTACTTCAAGGATCATTA
>CBDUCU010000421.1:0-4030 GCA_965365725.1 uncultured bacterium
CCCCGTGGCTCGTCCACTACCTCGACGTGCACGCGCACTCGACGGGCGAAGACCTCTACGACCGGCCCGGCTTCCGCGAGACACACGCTTACGTCGCGCACTCGATGCTGCCTTCGGGTCAGTACGTCTTCGACTTCGGCGACATCTTCGAGGGGCCTTTGACGCGGGCGGGCAAGGGCGAGGAGTACAAGAGAACGCACCCCGGCGGACGTTTCCACACCAACTACAACATTCTCTACCGGCTGGCCTCGCGTTTCCGCAGCGGAGAGGCGCAGGGCGTGGCCGAGTGGCTCAAGAGTTTTGATCAGGTCAATGCAGAAGATTACTGGTCGCTTCTCTGGTACGACCCTGCGCTCAAGGCCGTGCCGATTGAGAGACAAAATCGCTGGCACTATTTTGAGGATCACGGCATCGTCTATTGGCGAAGCGACTGGACGAAGAATGCGACGGCTTTTGCCTTTAAGTGCGGCCCGCCCGAAGGACATCAAACAACCACGCGTCTCATACAGTTTCCGGATTGGCATCTTTCATCCGGCCACGCGCACCCTGATGCAAACAGCTTTATCATCTATGCACGAGGAAAATATCTCACGGGCGATTCCGGTTATGCGGGCGTGCCTCTGACGGCGCATCATAATTCCGTTCTGGTCGACGGGCGCGGGCAGGCGCGCGAAGGCAAAGGGCACGATGCGTTTGACGGCGTGCCTTATGAACAACTCGACGACATCAGAATCACAATGGCGAAGCTTGACGCAAAGTCCGCCGTGATAATCGGCGATGCGGCGGCGGCTTACGACCCTTCGCTCGGTGTGATGCGTTTTGAGCGTCGTTTTGAGTTTGACGGTAAAGACAGTTTCACAATCACAGATGAATTGGTCTCAAAAGCCCCGCGCACTTATACTTCGCTGATTCATGCCGACGACGCGGTGAGGCAAGAGGGCGAGAAGCGTTTCTTGATTGATGCTGGAGGCTCAAAGCTCTCCGTCAAGATTGAATCTCCGGCTCGCGCGCAGACGCGCATTGAAGAGAATGTCTTAACGGCGGCAGGGCCGCCCGGCTCGGTCGATAAGGGCGAAAGACAGGTGCGCGGCCAGCGTCTCGCCGTCTCAAACCCCGAGCCGAGCACTGCGGCGCGACTTCGCGTGCGTCTGAAGATTGAGAAATGAGAAGATAAAAGAAGAGAAGCGATGAGCACCGACGGCGAACTCGATGTTAAAGCGAAAGACGGGCGGCTTTGGGATGTAGTCAGTCTCGGCGAAGTGATGCTCAGGCTCGATCCCGGCGATGGGCGCATCCACACGACGCGCGCGTTTCAAGTTTGGGAAGGCGGCGGCGAATACAACGTCGCGCGCGGACTCAAACGCTGTTTCAAGATGGATGCGGCAATCGTTACGGCTTTGGCCGACAATCCGGTCGGTCGTCTCGTCGAAGATTTGATTTATCAAGGCGGCGTAGATCAACGTCATGTTCGCTGGGTCGCCTACGACGGTGTAGGTCGCGCTGTCCGCAACGGCCTGAATTTTACCGAGCGCGGCTACGGCGTGCGCGCCGCGCTCGGTTGTTCTGATCGTGGGCACACGGCTGTCTCGCAGTTGAGAGCGGGCGAGATTGATTGGGAGCAGATTTTCGGGCGCGAAGGCGCGCGTTGGTTTCATACGGGCGGAATCTTTTGTGCTCTTTCCGAGACGACTCCAATCGTTGCGCGCGAAGCGATGGAAGCGGCCAAACGTCATGGCGCGATTGTCTCTTACGATCTCAACTACCGAGAGTCTTTGTGGAAGGCGGTCGGCGGCAAGGAGCGTGCGCGTGCGGTCAACCGCGAGCTTGCGCCGTTTGTCGATGTCATGCTCGGCAACGAAGAAGACTTTACGGCGGCTTTGGGTTTTGAGGTTGAAGGCTTAGACGAACAACACTCGAATCTCGAAGTCGAAAATTTTCAACGCATGATCGAGCGCGCCGTCGCAGAGTTTCCGAATTTCAAAGTCGTCGCAACAACTTTGAGAAACGCCGTCACCGCGACGCGCAACGATTGGGGAGCGGTCTGTTATCAGGGCGGCAAGCTCTATCAATCAAAGACGCGCGCTGCGCTCGACATCTATGATCGCGTGGGCGGAGGCGATTCGTTTGCTTCGGGTTTGATCTACGGTTTGATGACAGGGCGCGGCGCGCAGTGGGCGGTCGAGTGCGGCGCGGCGCACGGCGCGCTGGCGATGACTACGCCGGGCGATACGACGACGGCGACGCTCTCCGAAGTTGAGCGCGTAATGCGCGGCGGCGGCGCACGCGTCGCGCGTTGATAAATCAGGAGCGAGATGAACAAACAAGAGGTCTTGGCGCAAATTGCAGAGGCGGGCCTTGTCCCGGTCGTGCGCGCCGCTTCGCCTGACGAAGCGTTGGCGGTTGTCGAAGCGATTCGTGCGGGCGGCCTTTCGATTCTTGAGATTACTTTGACCGTGCCGGGCGCGGTTCGCGTGATCAACCAGATTGCGCGAACGTACGGCGACGAAGTAGTTGTCGGCGCAGGAACTGTGCTCGATGCCGAGACGGCGCGTATCTGTCTGCTTGAAGGCGCGCGCTTTATCGTCAGCCCTGCGCTCAATCTCAAAGTCATCGAGACGTGTCTTCGTTACGGGGTCGCCGTTTTTCCGGGCGCGCTCACACCAACAGAAGTTTTGACGGCGTGGCAGGCCGGAGCAGACGCGGTCAAAGTTTTCCCTTGCGATGCGATGGGCGGCGCGAAATATTTGCGCTCGCTCAAAGCCCCGCTTCCGCAAATAGAATTGATGCCGACGGGCGGAGTCACGCTCGAGACCGCCGCAGATTTTATCCGTGCGGGCGCGCTCGCGCTCGGCGTTGGCTCAGACCTCGTTGACACAAAAGCCGTCCGCTCCGGCAACGCGCAAAAGGTGACCGAAGCGACGCGCGCCTACCTCAACGCCGTCCGCGAAGCACGCAACGTCTGAACTGGTAAAGCACTTCAGGGCGGGGCTGCATACAGGTTTGGATTTACGAAGCGAGCCGCCTTTGTCGTCTGCACGACGCTTTTTCCAATCCCCCAAGCTGCTCATTGGCGAGCCTGTCGCGGCGGGCGAACCATCACATCGAGCAGGTGTTCGATCTCGGCCTCTGCATCGGAGCATAGCCCTGTGTGGACGGGCGAAGTCTGAATGATGGTGCTGCGCGGGGCGACGAGCCAGTCGAAACGCTCGCGCGGCGAGAGGCGACCGATGGGGCCTGCTTCGGGGCCGCCCGCGCAAATCTTTTGAAAGCTCTCCAAATGTTTGTAGACCTCAGTGAGATCGAGCGTCGCATCAAGCGCCATGAGGCGTGCTTCCAATACAT
This sequence comes from uncultured bacterium, assembly GCA_965365725.1. GTDB lineage: Bacteria > Acidobacteriota > Blastocatellia > Pyrinomonadales > Pyrinomonadaceae > DASQDT01. Next base: position 3,343 of record CBDUCU010000421.1, read on the forward strand.
CAAAACGCGCTTCAAGAAACTGTTTGGCGCGGCATGAAAGAATCACGCCGACGTTGAGGAATTCGCCCCGCTCGACGCGAGGGACAACGCGAATCACCGCGTAGTCAAACGTGAAGAGTTCGGGCACTTTCGGCCTCCTCAAGAAAGTTGCGCGGCGCGGCCAGACGCGTCGTCAAGTATTCGACGTAAGCCTCTCGATGCTCTCTGACGTTTGCGAACTGCGCCTCGCCTGCGAGCCATTCGTCGGGTATGAGTTTGACGATTGACTCGATGACGGACGGAGTCAATTGCGCGCTCAATTTTGCATCCGTCTCGCGTAAAAGCCCGGCTGAGGGCAGCAGCACATGATCTTTGATCTGCGCGAACGGTTGGTGGATGCGCTCTCTGTAGTTTGCCCAGTTGTGATGAAAATAGAGCGCTGCCCCGTGATCGATGAGCCACAGTCGCTTGTGCCAGACAAGCATGTTCGGGTTGCGCGGTGTGCGATCAACGTTCGTTGTGTAAGCGTCAAGCCAGACAACGGCGGATGCCAAATCGGGCGCAAGCTTTTCCGTCAACGGGTCGAAGGTGATCGAGCCGGGCAGATAGTCGAGACCAAGGTTGCGTCCGCCGCTCGCTTTGATTAAGTCTTGAATTTCGGGGTCGGGTTCGGTTCTGCCGAGCGCTGCGTCTAATTCGACAAAGACTA
>CBDUCU010000422.1:0-4015 GCA_965365725.1 uncultured bacterium
GATATCGCCCGCCCGCCCTTTGATGTGCAACCCTCTGATTCAATCCTCGCTTCTGATGAGCGGACAGCGGCAGAATCGTCAAGCGTCGCTTCTTTTGAACAACTCGCGCCGACAGTCAATGCTGCCACACAAGAGCGCGGCATCGATCCACAACAGCTCTCGCCCGATGTGATCGAGGCAATCGCACGCCGCGCCGTCGAGATGCTGAGCGAGCGCGCCGTGCAGGAGATTGCATGGGAAGTCGTCCCCGCTTTGGCCGAGCGTCTCATCAAACAACGGCTCGACGAGCTGGCACGCAACAAGTAAGGCAAAAGGTAAAAGGAAAAAGGCAAAAGTGAAGAGGCCGCGTGTGCCTTCTCACTTTTGCCTTTTTCCTTTTACCTTTTGCCTTTGTTAGTATATTCGCCAATCATGGAGATACCGAAAACTTACGATCCTCGGCAGGCCGAGCAGCAGCACTATGCACGTTGGGAGCGGGCGGGATGTTTCGCGCCCGAGGCAAACAAGGATGCGCAGGCCAAGCCGTACAGCATTGTCATCCCGCCGCCAAACGTGACGGGTTCTTTGCATATGGGGCATGCCTTGCAGCATACGATCATGGACGTGCTGGCGCGCTACCATCGCATGCGCGGGTTTAAGACTTTGTGGGTCGTGGGCACGGATCATGCAGGCATCTCAACTCAGATAGTCGTCGAAAGAGAGTTGAAGAAGGAAGGCCTGACGCGCCACGACTTGGGACGTGAGAAGTTTGTCGAGCGCGTCTGGGAGTGGAAGCACAAATCTGGCGGTCGTATCACGGAGCAATTGAGGCGCGAGGGCGCTTCGGTGGATTGGTCGCGCGAGCGTTTTACGATGGACGAGAGGCTTTCGCGTGCGGTGCGCGAATTCTTTGTCCGCTGCTTTGATGAAGGTCTGATCTATCGCGGCGAACGTCTGATCAATTGGTGTCCGAAGGATCAGACGGCGCTCTCGGATTTAGAGGTTGATAAGGAGACGCAGAAGGGCAAGCTCTGGTTTTTGCAATATCCGGTGAAGGGAAGCGAGCGGCGCGTGACGGTTGCAACAACGCGCCCCGAAACAATGCTCGGCGATACGGCTGTGGCCGTCAACCCGTCGGATCAAAGATACAAAGAGTTGATCGGCGCGACGATTGAACTGCCGCTCACAAATAGAGAGATTCGCATCATTGCAGACGAAGCGGTTGACCCCGCGTTTGGTACGGGCGCGGTCAAGGTCACGCCCGCGCACGATCCTGCGGACTATGAGATGGGCGAAAGACACAATCTGCCGCAGCTTGTCGTGATAGACAGCCATGCGCGGATGACCGACGAGGCGGGCGCGGACTTTGAGGGACTCGACCGCTATGAAGCGCGCGAACGCGTCGTTGAAAAATTTGAATCGCTCGGCCTGCTCGAAAAGATTGAAGATTACGAAGGCGCAATCTCGCGCTGCGAACGATGTCGGACGGTGATTGAGCCGCTTATCTCTTTGCAGTGGTTCTGCAAACAGAAAGAGCTTGCGCTCAAGGGTCTTGAGTTTATACGCGACCGGCACGAGCCGCATTTTGTTCCGCAGGTTCCATGGGAAAAGGTCTATACCGACTGGCTCGATAATCTTCACGATTGGACGCTTTCGCGCCAGCTTTGGTGGGGCCATCGCATTCCCGCCTGGTACGACAAAGCAGGGCGCATCTATGTCGCGCGCAGCGAGGAAGAGGCGCGTGCCAAAGCGGGCACGGATAATCTCACGCAAGACCCTGACGTGCTCGATACCTGGTTCTCATCCGCATTGTGGCCGATCTCGACATTGGGTTGGCCCGATGAGGCGAGCGAAGACCTCAAGACTTACTATCCGACCGACGTGCTTGTCACGGCGCGCGACATCATCTTCCTTTGGGTCTCACGGATGGTGATGACGGGGACGAAGTTTGTAGGCAAATTGCCTTTCCGCGACGTGTTTATCACGGGCATCGTGCTCGACAAAAACGGCCAGAAGATGTCGAAGATGAAGAACAACATCATCGACCCGATGGACGTTTTTGAGAAGTACGGTGTTGACGCGACCCGCATCGCGCTCGCTGCCTCATCGACCGGCATCGATTTTCCCTGGCGCGATGAGAAGGTCGAATCCTATCGAAACTTCGCCAACAAGATTTGGAACGCCGCGCGCTTTTGTCTGATGAATTCAGAGGGCGCGCAGGTCGGAAAAGGTTTCGAGGGCGACCCGAAAACCTGGGCGCTGCACGACCGTTGGATCATCTCGGAGCTAAACAAAACTGCGCGCGACGTATCCAAAGCCATCGAGACTTATCAGTTTCACGAAGCCGTCTATGCGCTCTATCATTTTTTCTGGGACGACTTCTGCGATTGGTATATCGAGCTATCGAAGGCAGATGTGGCGGCGGCGGAAGCAAGCATCGAGCGCGACGCTGCGCGCAGCCGCATCATCACCGTGCTTGAGCGCGCGCTTCGTCTGCTGCATCCATTTATGCCGTTTATCACCGAAGAACTTTGGCTGCGTCTGCCCGGTATCGGCGCAGAGTCACTGCATGCGTCTTACAGAGGGATGGAGCCGACCGTGATGCTCACTGAGTATCCGCACGCCGATGATTCATTGATTGATGAGAGGGCCGAAAGCGAGATGGCATCTCTTATCGAGCTTGTCTCGCGCGTGCGCAACATACGCACGGAATTAAATGTGAAGCCTGCGCAGCAGGTCGAGTTGCTGATTGAAGCGACAAACGGCGATGCGCTTGCGCCCGAGATTAAGAGCCAGGTTCAACGTCTGACGCGCGCATCCGGTATCGCTGAAAAATCGCGTGATGAATGGCCGCGCGCTTCCGCCGTGGCAGTGCTTGCGGGCGGTAAAGCGGTCGGCGTGCCGCTCGAAGGCTTGATCGATTTCGAGCAGGAGATTGCGCGCCTCAACAAAGAGACCGAGAAGCTGCAAAAAGAGTTGGACAAGCTCAAAGCGCAGCTTTCAAACACGCAGTTTGTCGAGCGCGCGCCTGCGGAGAAGGTCGAAGAGTTGCGGCAACGCAGCTCGGACATCACGCAACGAATGGATGCACTCGCACAGATGCTGGAGGCGCTCAAGGGATGAAGTGGCTTGACGAAGGTGCGCTCTATGCGCAGATCAGCGCGTTTCTCAACGAAGATTTAGGGCGCGGCGACATCACGACGCAGGCCTGCGTGCTGCGTCAACAGCGCGCTCGCGGCAAGTTTCTCGCTAAAGAGCCGATGGTCGTCGCCGGTCTCGAAGCGGCGGAAGCGGTCTTTTCGACGCTCGATTCACAGCAGCAGATTGAAGCTTTTGTCTCTGACGGTGAAGAGGTCGAAGAAGGGAAGACCATCGCGCGCACGACCGGCTTTGCAGACGTTCTGTTGGCAGGCGAGCGCGTCGCGCTCAATCTCATCCAGAGACTTTCGGGCATCGCCACGCTTACGCGAAAATACGTCAACGCCGTCGAAGGCACTGAGGCGCAGATCGTTGATACGCGCAAGACCACGCCGGGCCTTCGCATGCTGGAAAAATACGCGGTGATGGCGGGCGGCGCGCGCAATCATCGCTTCGGACTCGATGACGGCGTGCTCATCAAAGACAACCACATCGCGCTCGCAGGCGGCGTGGCGACGGCGGTTGAGCGCGCGCGCGATACGGTCGGGCATCTGCACAAGATCGAAGTAGAGGTTTCGAGCGAGCGCGATCTGCGCGAGGCGATTGAGGCCGGAGCCGACATCATTCTGCTCGACAACCGCACGCCCGAAGAGACCGCGCCTCTTGTGCAGATTGCGCGTGAGCTTGAGCCGGGCGTGCTGCTCGAATCATCAGGCGGCATCACGCTTGAGAACGTCCGTGCTTTTGCAGAGGCGGGCGTTGATCTGATCAGCATCGGCTCGCTGACGCATTCGGCGCGTGCTATGGACATCAGCTTTAAGATTCAGCCCAGTTAGATTGGGGAACAAAGTCTTGAGCGGCGGCGTGTAATTTTGTCGGCAACGGAGGCTTGGGAGAT
>CBDUCU010000423.1:0-4000 GCA_965365725.1 uncultured bacterium
GCTCTCCAGCAGCGGCCCGTTCATCGGCGTCACCAGCCGCAGCCGCCGCGATTCGATCATTCTCTACTTCGGCATCGACCGCCACGACGAATGGCTCTTTACCCCCGTCTATCGCTAAGGCGTGCAAGGCCGCAATCTCTTTTACCTCTCCGCATATTTAAGATCATCAGTAGTCGCGCGAAATGTTTGACGCGCACTCTGCGTTAAAGTGAAACGTGGTTGTGCTAACGAAAGATCAATCCGCGTTGTCGGTCTATGGATGATCAAAGATGAAAGCTTTGGTCTCGAAGCTAACAAACAAAATATGTTTGAAGCGCGCGCATTGATTCACACGCGCGCGATTTTTTTTACTAAGTTGTTGACATCTCGTTGCATTGTGTTTATATATCCAACATGTTGTGCGCCAATTAGTCTAGGCCACAAGAAAAAAATTGATACAGCATCTTGTGGTTAAGAAGTAAACCCAAAACAACTTCTAGAAAAGGAGCATCGACGATATGGCAACTAAGAAAGGTGGATCGAAAGGCGGAGCGAAAAAGGGCGGTAGCGGCGGCAGCGGCGGCGGCTCAAAGGGCGGCTCAAAGGGCGGCGCAAAAGGCGGCTCGAAGGGCGGCGCAAAAGGCGGCGCTAAAAAGGGCGGCGCTAAAAAGAGATAACTCGGCGCGACCGAGTTCGCATCAACCTTCACAGGCGCACACAAAACTTTACGGCCCTGCAACGGGTCACTCTAAAAAGGACGGCGATTGCATTCAAATGCACGCCGTCCTTATTCTTTGATGCTGACAGCATTCGCCCATTAGCTTTCAGTTTGATTTGCTTGCCGCTTAACTTTGTTTCTACTTTATAGACTGACGACGCGCTGACTAGTCTTGGCGCGACTCTCAGATATGATTGTCAGAAAGGTTGCAGACGCTTTCAGCGCGTAAAGCTAAAAGCTGACAGCTTAACTGCCAAAAGCTTTTTTATGTTTCATGTCGCGCTTGTTGAGCCGGAGATTCCGCCCAACACGGGAAACGTTGCACGCCTGTGCGCGGCGACCCATACGCCTCTGCACATCGTCGGCGCGACGGGCTTTCGTCTTGACGAACGCGCCGTGCGCCGCGCCGGTCTTGATTATTGGCCCGAAGTCGAACTTCATCGCCACCGCGACATGCAGGCGCTCTACGGAGCACTCCCCGCCGCGCGCTTTCTCTATCTGACGACAAAAGTCAAAAGGTCTTACGCTGATTGGGAATATGCAGAAGGCGATTGTCTTGTGTTCGGGCGTGAGACAAAGGGACTTCCCGAAGAACTCCTTCGCGCAAACCCTGATCGCTGTTTGACCATCCCGATGCTGAATGCGCGCGTTCGCAGTCTTAATCTCGCCACTTCGGTTGCCATCGTTCTTTACGAAGCACTCCGCCAGACAGAAAAGATAAAGACCGTAAACCATAAATCGTGAGTAGGTGGTCGCGCGCGTTTCGAGATTGAACGTCTCTGTTGAAAACGTGCGCTCAGATTGACGATTCACGATTTACGATTTACGGTCTTTACTATGCTGAGAGAAGACATACGCAATATCGCCATCATCGCACACGTCGATCATGGAAAAACTACTCTGGTTGACGCGATGCTCAAACAGTCGGGGACGTTCCGCGACAACGAGCATGTCGCCGACCGCGTCATGGACTCGATGGATTTAGAGCGCGAGCGCGGCATCACGATCATGGCGAAGAACACTTCCGTCAGATACGGCGATGTGAAAATCAACATCGTGGATACACCGGGCCACGCCGATTTCGGCGGCGAGGTCGAGCGCGTGCTGAAGATGGTTGACGGCGTGATGCTTTTGGTGGATGCAGCCGAAGGGCCTCTGCCGCAGACGCGCTTCGTTCTGCGCAAGGCTTTGGAAGCGCATCTGCCCGCCATCGTCGTCGTCAATAAAATCGACCGGCAAGACGCGCGCCCCGAAGAGGTGGTCAACGAAATCTACGATCTTTTTATCGATCTCGATGCGAGCGAAGAGCAGATTGAGTTTCCCATCCTCTACGCCATCTCGCGCGAAGGCATGGCGAAAAAGAGTTTGTCGGAAGAGTCGAAATCCCTGCGCCCGCTCTTTGATCAGATCGTTACAACTATCCCTGCGCCGAAACAAATCCGCGACGACGCGCTGCAACTGCTTGTCGCCAATCTTGACTACAACGAATACGTCGGTCGCCTCGCCATCGGTCGAATTTTTTCGGGCGAGGTCGCGTCAGGCGAAACGGTCGCCATCGTCCGACGCGACCGTTCGACGAGCAAGGTGCGCGTCAAAGAGCTTTATGCTTTCGAGGGGCTTAAGCGCACCGCGATTCAAAGCGCGCGCTTCGGAGAGATCGTCGCGCTGGCCGGAATCGAAGAGGTCGAGATCGGCGAGACCATCACAAGCGCGGAGAACCCGCAGGGTCTTCCACCGATTGCCGTTGACGAGCCGACCATCTCGATGATCTTCGGTGTCAATACCTCGCCCTTCTCAGGACGCGAAGGAAAATTCGCCACCTCGCGCCAACTAAAAGAGCGTCTCGACCGAGAGACGCTCGGCAATGTCGCCATCCGCGTCGAAGCGACGGATTCGCCCGATCAGTTCAAGGTCTCAGGCCGCGGCGAATTGCAGCTTGCCATCCTCATCGAGATGATGCGGCGCGAAGGCTACGAGATGCAGGTCTCAAAACCCGAAGTCATCACGCGCTCATCAGACGGGAAGACGCTTGAGCCGATTGAGCTGGTCGTCGTCGATTGTCCAGACGAGTTTGTCGGCGTCGTGACGGAGGCGATGGGGCGACGCAAAGGGCAGATGATGAAGATGGTCAATCACGGGACGGGACGCGTGCGCATGGAGTTTGAAACGCCCTCGCGCGGGTTGATCGGATTTCGCAGCGAGTTTCTGACGGAGACAAAAGGCACAGGACTTTTGAACACGATGTTTCTCAAGTGGGACGAATGGACGGGCGCGATGCGCGGACGTTCGACCGGTTCGCTCGTCGCCGACCGCGCGGGCGAGACGACGACCTACGCGATCTTCAATTTGCAGGAGCGCGGCGCGATGTTTATTCGCCCGCAGACGAAGGTGTATGAAGGCATGGTCGTCGGTGAGAACGCACGCGCCGTTGACTTGGACGTAAACATTATCAAGGAAAAGAAGCTGACGAACATGCGCGCCGCGAGCGCCGACGAAGCGATGCGCCTCATCCCCGCCAAAGAGCTTTCGCTCGAACAGGCTTTGGAATTTATCGCCGACGACGAGCTGGTCGAAGTCACGCCCGCCTCGATCCGCCTGCGCAAACGCATACTCGAATCAAATCGAAGACCCAAGAAAAAAGAGTCGTAAGGAATTATTGGAGCTTGCGACGCGCGTGCGCCAAAGCAGAGCCGCGCGGCTTGCTGGCAGGTCAAGCTCAAGACAAACCTTGTTCGATCTAAGCCTGCAAAAGGCGGTCGATTGTCTGAACAAGCGAAACGAAATCGGATGTCTTGCTGACGTAGAGCTGCGCTCCGGTCTCGACTACCCTGTGATGATCGTAGCGCGAACTGTCGAGTGAAAAAAGCAGGACGGGGACTGACGGTCTCAACGCGCGGAGCTGTTGACAGAGTTCGAGGCTGTCGGCATCGATGTAACCGTCGTTAAGAAGATAAAGGTCGAAAGACCTCGCGCTTGCAAGCCGCAGACAATCGGCTGCGGTAGTGACCGCTTCGACCTCGTAGCCTTTGCTTCTGAGCATCCATGCGATGAGGTCAGCGACATCGCTATTTGATTCAGCGCAGAGAATGCGCCTCTTTCTTGTGGACATGAATCTACTCCGGGGAAGAGTTTCAGAGTAGGGGGAATGCTTCGGGGAAGTGGTAAATGTAATTTGCGAGGCGCGATTGGTCAAGGCTGATCGACATCGCTTCGATTTTTGCGGTCGTGGTGCGGAAGAAGAATTGAATTGACGGTCTGCACAATCTCGAAGATGTCGTCGGGCTTAGTCAGGTAAGCTGATGC
>CBDUCU010000424.1:0-3996 GCA_965365725.1 uncultured bacterium
AGCACCTCGACCGTCACGTCGCACGGAGCGGTAGAGGATGTGGCCGTCGGGTCGTTTGCGCAGACGTTGCTATCGTTGGTCGTCACCGTAATGGTTGGCGGCGACGTAAGCGCGCGCAGGTCAGCGATGCCGGAAACGGTTGGGAAGGTCGTGTAATCGACCAGACGGAAACGCAGACGAGTGACGGGCTGTCCCGTCGCATTTGTAAATCTGCGTCTGATGGCAAGCGTTCCCAAAGTGTAATCGGTGCCTACGCCGTTCGGGCCTGAAGGGGTTAGCGTATCGGTGTAGGATGCCGTCGAGCGCACGCGGTTCGGGCTGGCGCTTGTGGCTTTCGTTCCGTCCACATTGAAGCCCGGAATAATGCCTGTGCGGTTGACCGGGCTCGTCCTATTCTCCGGCCCCGGCCCGCCGAGACGCGCGCCGATGGTGGTCGTCTCGCCCTGCGTGGCAACGGGGCGGAAGTCAGCCGTATTGTTGTTTGTGTCCTTCGATTTGCCGCCCGTCAAATCGCGGTAGAAGCTGTACTGGATATCGCCAAACTCCGCACCGGGCGCGCCCGCGAATCCGTTGCCCTCGCGGTAGAGCACGGGCGCACTGCTGTAGCCGACGGCATCAAGTCGGTTGACAAAGATGAAGTTCGATGGAGTCGCCGTCTTGAAAAGGGCAATGCCTGAGCCGTCGGGTATCTCCTGCGTATAGGTCAGGTCGCCTACGGCCGTCGTCTCTGCCGAGCCGTCGTTGCCCGCCGGGTAAGTGTTGAGCGAATAACCGACAGAGTTAGTAACAAGGTAGTGGCCGCGCGCGGGGATGACCTCGCCGTTGGGAATGGTGAATCGCACCGTTCCGTCTGACGCGACCAGAGACCACCCGCCAGAACCGTCTGTGGTCGAGACCGTCAGTGGCGAGTTTGTGTTGTTGTAGAACTCGATGAACTCGTCGTTGACCCCGTTCGGGCCGCGCAGACGATACTCGCTGATGATAAATTGGCCCGGGGTCAGGTGTGCGCTGAGCGAGAAGTAGGAGACGACCGGGTCGTGGTCGGAGTTGCGTTCGGGGCGCGCGGCGTTTGTCTCGTAAGTCGCCGCCGGGTCTGTGGGGAAGTCCGAATTGACGCGCGCCACGGCGATGCGCGTGTTGCTCGCGCGCGCGACCGTGTTGACGAGAACGTGATCGAGCACCTGCGGCGTGCCCTCAAAAATGAATGTGTATTTTTGGTCGGCAGACAACAGATCGATCAGATTAAAGAAGTCAGGGTTGACGAGATCGGGACTCTGATCGACGACTATCTGATCGTCGGGTGTCGGGTTGCCTTTGACGACGCTGATGGGGTCGTCGTAGCCGTTGTTGAACTGGAAGGCGTTATAGTCGCCCACAGAGACGACAGGCGTGATCGGGTTGTTAGTTTGAAGCTCCTGCAAAAGCCCCGCCAGAGATTCGGCCTGCGCCTTGCGCTTGGCACGCACGCGCACGCCTTCGCCGCTGACCAACTCCGAATCGATAAACGAGCGAAGGTGGTTGACGACGACGATGACGGGCACGGGGTTCGGCCCCGAAGGATTGATGGTCGCGCGCAGCACGTAGGGCGGTCGGTCGTGCGTCGTTTCAGCGTTGCCCGTGTTTGGATTGATGAAGGTGTCGCCGGTGCGCTCAGCCGTCGTGCTCGTGATCGAGACGCGTGAGGTCTTGACGAGATAGCCGACATCCTGATCGCTGTCTTCGCTCGTCCCGTCCTGCTCGACAAGACGCGCCTCATACTGCGGATTGGGATAGCCGGATGCCTGAGCGTCGTTGTTAATCTGCGTGGCGAGAGCCTGAAGGTCTGCGAGGTCAAAGATTTCGGTTACGCCGACGATGTCAGGATAGTGGAGCACGTCGCGGAAGGTAAGCGACACCTTCTGGCGCTGCGTCGAGTTGTTGTTGAAGTTCTCGATGTTGTAGCCGACGATTGTAAACTCGTCCGACGTAGGCGTGGGCACAGGCACGGCGCTCATGTTGGCTGAAGCAGCCGGCGCTGATTCGGGAATCAGCCTGTATTCACTAAAGGCGAAATCGAGCGGCCCCGTAACGTTTGTGAATGTGACGTTCGACGTATAGCCGACGTTGGGCGCTCCGGCGCGTCCGTTGGTGTCGACTTTGAGTCGCTCAGGGTTTTCGTCCCAGCGCGGAATGCAGCAATCCTGTGAGCCTGACGTCGGGTCGGGCGGGACGGGGTTAGAGATTGGGATGCCCGGCTCGCGGAAGACCTGCTCGCGCGGGACGGTCAAAAGCACCGTCTCAACGTCGTAGAAATTGTCGTTTGGCGCGACCGTTTTGAGCGACCCCGTCAGACGCATGCCTTCATATTTTTCAAGCTGCGGCTGCGACGGCGAAGCGGTCGGGCTGAGCAGCGTTGAATCGATAACGACGGGGGTCGGGAGCAGGTTGCCTGTATTAATGAGTGTGATATTGCTGACCGGGCTGATCTCGGTCATCCCGTTAAACTCAACGACCGTACCTGTGACCGTCACTTCGTCGCCGACATTGACGCTCGGAACCGACGAGGTAAAGACAAGAAGACCCTGCGAGGTGTTCGGGTCTGAGTCCGCATCCGAGTCAGGCGTTTGGATAAAGAAGCTGCTGGCCGCGCCGTTTCCGGCGTTCGAGCCTGTGCGCAGAAGCGTGACGATGCCGGTTGTCTTGACCGTCTGCCCCGCAAGAGGCGATGCGCTGCCGCTTCCTTGAATAGAATGAATAGGCGTGATCGTCTGAGGCGGAGTTGGTGACGGCGTTGGCGTTGGTGTCGGAGTTGGTGTTGGTGTCGGAGTTGGCGTTGCGGTTGGCGATGGTGTTGGTGTTGGAGAAGTAGTTGGTGTTGGTGTAGGTGTGCCAGCGCAATTACTCGTGTGCATGCCGAGATCAGAAAAAGTGTTATTGGCGAAACCATCCCACTCTGTAGCAGGATTAAAAGCATCGTTTGGATTGGTATCGCCTGCACAAATAGTCACTTTGCGCCGAATAGTGTTGTCAGCCGTCGAAGTGTTACCTGTTCCCCACTCAGTTCCGGGATCTGAGCCGACCTGTCCGATAACATCAAGGATGGTACCGCTCCCACCGCCTTTACGGAGGATAATCGCATCATCGCCGTTGAAGAAGGAGGCGTTTGATGTCTGATCTGGAGTAATACCAAGGACGGCATCGTCGTCAGCGAGGACAAACGCATCTCCGTCAGCGATAGTGCCTGTGAGTGGGATGGTAGAACCGGCTGTACTACTACCGTTGAAATAGAATTCGACTTGATAATTACCCGTAGCAAGGTTCACAGGTGCGCCCGTGCCATTGTAGATTTCCAAAGCCTTGTTGTTTGAAGAACCCTCAACATACTCAGAAATAAACAGATCTGCTGCTGCGGCTTCTGCTTCTGGGACGGTAATGAGTGTAAAGCGCGTTGGCAGTAAGACCGCTAAAAGTGAAGCAAGGATAACTAGAGATAACCACTGGCGGCGGATAGACGCATGTCTCCGTCTGCGGGCGGGCGAAGTAAACACGTGCGGAAATTCCTTTCTTGATTGACACAGGGTCTTGCGCCTCACCCTTCATATATTGAGGCGCGCTGAAGTGACGGGTTGCGGAAAGAAAGCTTTTAACCGAACACAAGAGTCCGCGTCAAGCTCTTGACGCTGCGCAAAGAAGTATTGATACACAATTCGCCTTGCGCTTGAGTTAACGCGCCGTTACGCGTTCGTTAAGCGAAAAAAATGCGGCGCAGAAAGCTTGCTGTCATGCTTGCTTCCCGCGCCGCTTGGCTGATTTGATTGTTAAGACGCGTGCGCCGCCTGCTGTCCTAGACGCGCTCGAAGATAATGGCGATGCCTTGTCCGCCGCCGATACACGCGGAAGCAAGTCCGTAACGACCGCCGCGACGGTGCAGCTCGTTGATGGCCGTCAAGACAAGACGCGTCCCAGATGCCCCGAGCGGATGGCCCAGGGCGATGGCCCCGCCGTTCACGTTTGTCC
>CBDUCU010000425.1:0-3996 GCA_965365725.1 uncultured bacterium
TTTCAAAGCCTCGCTGACCTGCACCGAAGCCACGACCGAAATGATCGGCATCACAACTCCGGCGGTGTCACAAGTCGGAGCGGAACCTGCGGGCGGCATTTCGGGAAAAACGCAGCGCAGGCATTTAGTCACGCGCGGTCTCACAGTCATCGTCACGCCGTAAGAGCCGACCGCCGCGCCGTAAATCCAGGTGATTTTGTGCTTGACGCATGCGTCGTTGACAAGATAACGCGTGGCGAAATTGTCAGTTCCGTCTAAGACAAGATCGCAACCTAAAACGAGCCGCTCGACATTCGAGTTGTTTACGTCTACGACTTCGGCCTCGACCTCGATCTCCGAATTGATCTCTTTGACGCGTTGTTGTGCGGCGACCGATTTCGGTAAACGCTCGCGCGCATCGCTCTCGGAGAAAAGAGTCTGACGTTGTAGATTTGACTCTTCGACAAAATCGCGGTCGGCGATACGCAATCGACCAACGCCTGCTCGCGCCATCATCTCAACCTGCGCCGAGCCGAGCGCGCCGCAGCCGACGACGAGCACACGCGACGCACCGATGCGCCGTTGTCCCTCCGCGCCAATCCCGTCGAAAAGAATCTGCCTGCTGTAACGGTTCATCAAAGAATAGATGATAAATTCCGGTTGTCCGATGTTGCCCGAATATTATCTATCTTCGCCCTTCACAAAATAGACGAAGGGCAGCATCAGGCAGTTAACCGCATCGCAAAAATCGGTTTCACCCTGCCGACACTGCCCACCAAACAACTCCGATTGTAGGCTTGGCTCTCTTGTTTTCCAAACCAACGAGAACATGAAGTCAGATACATGCTCGAAGCTTGCCAGTCAATAGCTTTTTCCTCAAATAACCTTAAACTCAAACTCCCTTAAGATGTGTGAGTACCTCATTCTGGAAAAACAGATACTTTCTGCGCAAAGTAACGAGAATTTTCAATGCGCGCTTTTACGCATAAAGATGGTGAACTTTTCGCTCTGTAAAGCTACTTCCCAGCAATACTGTTACGCTCAAAAAGGTAATAATCTCTATTCTTTACGGCACATTGTTTGCGACAGATATATTCCGATATATCTTTATCAAACCGCTGTTTGTCCGAAACAATTGCAGCGACCGAAACGAGAATGGTTATGTCAACCTCCGCGTCAAACAACGCCGAACTATTTGAAGCTGAATCTGCTTCTGCTGTGGGCGAGCACATGATAGGCGCGGTGCGCGGCAAGTCTGCCGGCCCGACGCTATTTGTCGTCGGAAGCATTCACGGCAACGAACCTGCCGGAGCGGAAGCGGCGCACAATGTTTTTGTTGAGGTCGCGCGGCTTCGTGACAAGTTTTGTGGTGAAGTGATTTTCCTCAAAGGCAACACGCGAGCTCTCAGACGTGGGCAGCGTTACATCGACACTGATCTCAATCGTCATTGGACTGAGGAAAACCTTGCTCGTAACACTCAGCATCACGACATCAAACTTCAATTCTCGGAGGACGAAGAACAACGTGAACTGATTGCGACGATTCAGACAGTTTCGGAGCGCGCACGCGGCGAGGTTTTTTTCCTCGACCTGCATACGACATCCGCCGACGGACTGCCGTTTGTCACACTCGGCGACACCTTGCGCAACCGTGCCTTTGCACTCAATTTCCCCGCGACCATTCTGCTCGGCATCGAGGAACAATTGGACGGGACGTTTCTCGAATACATGAACAATCTTGGGGCAGTCACTTTAGGATTCGAGGCGGGCCAGCACACAAGTGCGACGGCAGTTAAAAACGACGAGGCCGTCATCTGGATCGCGCTCGTCGCAGCTGGCTGTTTAAGATTTGCGGACGCACCTGATTTGACGAAACATCGCTCAGCGCTCGAACGCGCAGCCGGCGGCCAGCGCTTTATCGAGATACGTTATCGCCATGCAATTAGACCCGAGGACGACTTCAAGATGGAACCGGGATTTGAGAATTTTCAAACCATCAGCCGACGCAAGCTTCTCGCAAAGGACAAACGCGGACCTGTACGCGCGCGCGAGGGCGGGATGGTCGTGATGCCGCTATATCAAACTCTGGGCGACGACGGCTTTTTCCTGGGTAGAGAGATTCGTCCTGTCTGGCTGCGGCTCTCAAGTATCTTGAGACGCGCGCGGTTCGGCAACTATATGCATCTGCTGCCGGGAGTCTCTCGCCACGCAACACAACCCGACACTCTTATCGTCAATACCCGCGTCGCACGCCTATTTCCGCTTCAGGTATTTCACCTTCTCGGTTTTCGCAGACGACGCTGGAGCGGTACACGCCTCGAAGTCAGCCGAAGGCGTTACGACCTTAAAGGCCCGGATAAATTTTCTGTAAGATAACTGCCCGTGACAGAACAGTTTGTCACAGGGCAAATGGTGGATACTAAATAACCGATGTATATCTGCTATCCACTTTTTATAATCAGCAAACTTTTGCCATATCCTTGCAATATTACGGCACATTTGTAGACAGCGTTTAGAAGTGGATACCTTGTATCCAAATCGACTCTTCAAAGTGCTATTCCCCACCTCACCATCTGCTCAACATAAACGCTTTCCTTTCTGTCATTTAGGTCGTTTGATGGACTATCTCTTTGTGTGGTACGGATGTTGTCATACAGCGTAACAGAAAGTTGACATGAGTTTCGGGCCGAGAGCAAAAGCGGCCTTTATCTCTCAAGCCGATGCGGGCACCCTCACCGATAGCGTGACCCGAAACTCGGTCAACGGATTTTGAAAACCTCGTAGATTGAGAGGCGCGCTCTCTCCTCCACTCTCCTGCCGGGCAGGGCAGAAAAGAGTACGCGCCGGAAAGAAGGGAACCCCAAATGTTACGTCGAATCACCTCATACATCATCATCAGCAGCCTTCTCGTTGTCTCTCTTGCCCCTCTCACAAGCCAGGCGATTGCCGCCCCAAAGAAAGATAAAGGTCAGCGCGGCTCGCATCGTGAGAGAAAGCTCGCCCCCGAATTTCAAACGCTTGCGAAGGCTGCGCGCGGCAACGCCAACGAACGCGTCCGCGTTATCATCCAGACAAAGCACGGTCGCAACGTCGAGCAGAATAATCTGATACAGGATCATGGCGGCGTGATTCGCGCCGACTTCGATCAACTCGGCACCGTCGTGGCAGACGTTCCTCCGAGCGCTCTCGCCGCTCTCGAAGCACGCGAAGACATCCACTATGTTTCGCCCGACCGCCCCGTCAAAGCCGAAATGAATCTCACACGCGAGGCGACGGGCGCAGCAATCGCGCAAAACGGCTCAACGCCGAAGGCCAAGAATGGTCTGACGGGCAAAGGCGTGACCGTCGCGGTTATTGATACGGGCGTGAGCAGCGACCACCCAGATTTTTCTGGCAAGCACGGTCGCTCGCGCATTCTTGCTTCGGTTGACTTCACAACCACAGGTTCTGCGCAGGCCGACGGCGTAGTTCTTGCCGACGGCGTTGTCCTCGCTGATGGTGTTGTGCTCGCCGATGCGGACGCTGCCGGACATGGCACGGGCGTGGCTGGCGTGATCGCGGGCAACGGCGCGGCCTCTAAAGGCTACGCGGGTAACTACGCGGGCATCGCTCCTGAAGCCAACATCGTCAATCTCAAAGCTCTCGACAACAATGGCAACGGGACGACGAGCGGCGTAATGAACGCAGTCAACTGGGCCATCAAGAATCGCCGACGCTATAACATCGGCGTTATCAATATGAGCCTCGGCACACCGGTTCGCGAGTCGTACCGAACAGACCCGCTCTGCCAGACGGTTGCGCGCGCTGTGCAGTCGGGTATCGTCGTCGTCGCCAGCGCCGGCAATCTTGGTCGCGTCGAAACGGGGCGCGATGCCAACAATCAGCCGATTTACAAGCTCGTCTATGGCACGATCAAAAGCCCCGGCAACAGCCCTTATGTCATCACGGTTGGCGCTACCGACTCAAAGGGCACTGTCGGACGCAACGACGACCAGATGTACGACGCTTCATCAAAGG
>CBDUCU010000426.1:0-3984 GCA_965365725.1 uncultured bacterium
TGACAACCAGGTGCGGAAGATCACAA
Organism: uncultured bacterium; assembly: GCA_965365725.1. GTDB lineage: Bacteria > Acidobacteriota > Blastocatellia > Pyrinomonadales > Pyrinomonadaceae > DASQDT01. The sequence continues at coordinate 27 of CBDUCU010000426.1, forward strand.
CTCCGCACGACGCAATCGCGCTCGGCATCGGCATGGTGCATCAGCATTTCATGCTCGTCGAGACGATGACCGTCGCCGAGAACATTGTGCTCGGAGCAGAGCCGGGAACAGCCGCGTCGCTTGATTTAAGCAAAGCCGCCGATGAGATTCGCAAGCTCTCCGACGATTTCAAATTGTCGGTTGATCCCAATGAGCTGGTTGAAAAACTTTCGGTCGGGCAACAACAGCGCGTCGAGCTTTTGAAGGCGCTTTACAGGCACGCGCGTCTGCTCGTGCTCGACGAGCCGACGGCAGTTCTTACGCCGCAGGAAGTGGAAGAATTTTTCCGCATCCTGCGGCGCATGCGCGAGCAGGGAAAAACCGTCGTCATCATCACGCACAAGCTCTCGGAAGTTTTGGCAATCTCAGACGATGTGACCGTGATGCGCGACGGGCGCGTGGTCGGTCGCGTCAAGACGGGTGAGACAAACGCCGCAGAGCTTGCGCGCATGATGGTGGGCCGCGACGTTCTTCTGCGTGTAGAAAAGATGGATGCGCGCCCGCGCGAAACCGTTTTGAGCGTGAAGAATCTGACGGTGTCGATGCATGCGGGCGAGCGAGGCGTGCGTAATCTTTCTTTTGACGTGCGTGCGGGCGAGATCGTCGGTGTGGCCGGAGTCGAAGGCAATGGTCAGACCGAATTGATTGAGGCTCTGGCCGGACTCGTCCCGCACGAAAGCATCTCGGGCACAGTTGAGCTGAACGGCGCGAACATCACACGGTTCGACGCGCGCAGGCGCAGAGAACTCGGCATTGCGCACATCCCGGAAGACCGGCACAGACGCGGACTGCTGCTTGATTTCGATCTTTCGGAAAACTCAATCCTCGGCGTTCATTATCGTCGTCCTGCCGTCACCTCGCGCGGTGGGATTATGCTCGACACGGCAGGCATACGCGGTCGCGCCGTCGAAGTGATACAAGACTTTGACGTGCGCCCGGCCAACCCGGACCTTCCGGCGCGCGCGCTTTCGGGAGGCAATCAACAAAAGCTCATCATCGGACGCGAGTTTGAGTTAAAGCCAAAACTTTTGCTTGTCTCGCAACCGACGCGCGGAGTTGACATCGGAGCTATCGAATTCATTCACCGCAAGCTCGTCGAACTGCGCGATGCTGGCTGCGCCGTCCTGCTCGTCTCCGCCGAACTCGAAGAGGTCACTTCGCTCGCCGACCGCCTGCTTGTTATCTATCACGGGCGCATCGTCGGCGAAGTTGACCCGCGCACGGCCACGCATGAAGAGATTGGATTGATGATGACGGGAGGGAATAAGACAGAGTGATGAGTGATAAGTGATGAGTAATGAGCGGAAAGCTTCTTACTCATCACTTATCACTCATCACTCATCACTCATTTTATGAACTTTCTTCGAGAGCTTGGGTTTCCGCTCGTCGCTGTTGCGGCGGCCTTTGTCGTCGGTGGCTTTGTCGTGCTGCTCATCGGCGGCGACCCGTTCGAGACCTACGGACTTTTGATCGGGAGCGCGCTGACTTGGCCGGACGGCATCGGCTACACGCTCTTTTACGCCACGCCTCTGATTTTTACGGGGCTTGCGCTGACGGTCGCGTTTCGCTGCGGGCTTCTAAACATCGGCGCTGAAGGTCAACTCTATATCGCCGCGTTTGCGTGCGCTTGGGTGGCAATCAAGTTTGGTGGAGTCGCGCCGGAAGTCTTTGGCGAAAAGATAAACTATTCCTGGGCGAGCCTGCCCGCAGTAATTCTCATTCCGTTGGCGATGCTGGCGGCTATTGTCGCGGGTGCTTTGTGGGGCGCGATACCGGGTTACTTGAAAGCGCGTTTTGGGTCGCACGAAGTCATCAACACGATCATGTTGAACTTCATCGCGGTCGCGCTCATCAGCTATTTCACACAGTACTACTACAAACTTCCCGGCGACCCGATCCTACAGACCGCGCCCATCGGCGAGGCGGCCCACATTCCGCGCTTAGGGAGTTTTATTCCGGGCTTGCCCGAGCGCATCCCCGTCAATGTCTCATTCTTGTTGGCGATTGTCGCGTGCGCGCTCGTCTATCTTTTTTTGTGGCGAACGAAGTGGGGCTATGAGATACGCGCGACCGGCGCAAGCCCGACGGCTGCCGAATACGGCGGCATCTCGACGCGCAAGCAGATCGTTCTGGCGATGGCGATTTCGGGCGCGCTCGCCGGTATGGTCGGGATCAACGAAGTGCTCGGATACCGCCATCGCTACTACGAAGGCTTCTCCGATAACTACGGTTTTACGGGCATTGCCGTCGCGCTGCTTGGACGCAACCATCCGGTCGGCGTTTTCTTCTCTGCATTGTTGTTCGCTGTCCTTCAACGCGGCTCGATCCCCGTCGATGCCTTTACCGAAAAGGTCTCGAAAGACCTTGTGCAGATTTTGCAGGCCATCGTTATTTTGATGTGGGCCGCCGAAAATCTCTTTCGCGGCGCGCTTGGGCGTTTCGGTTTGATGAAGAGAGCGAAGGTGTAAGAGAGCTGTTAGCTATTAGCTTTTAGCTTTTAGCTCACGGCAGCCGCCGCATGCTGGACGGCTCTTGAAAGGAACGCTTCAATCAACTTCTTCTGGCTAAAAGCTAACCGCTAATAGCTAATAGCTAACAGCTATATATGGACATCACAGCCACGATCATCTTCTTCTTCGCCTCATCCATACGGCAGGCGACCCCTCTGCTTTTGGCGGCGATGGGCGGGCTTTATTCGGAGCGCGCGGGCGTGATTAACATTGCGCTCGAAGGCTTGATGCTGGCAGGAGCGTTTACGGCGGCGGCTGTGACGCATTACACGGGCAGCATCTGGATTGGACTGATTTCAGGCGCGCTCGCAGGAGTTTTTATTGCAGCAATTCACGCGGTTGCCTGTATCGAGTTTAAGGCCGATCAGGTCGTCTCGGGAACGGCTATCAACATTTTGATGATCGGCGTTCCCGCACTCGTCAGCGGCGCGGTCTTTCTCTCTTCGGGTTCAACGCCGCAGATACCGAAGGAGCAGTTAAACTGGTACAAGTTTTTGCCCGAAGCGTGGATTGATTACATTCCATCGGCCCCGATTCTGATTGCCTTCCTGCTTGTTCCAGTCTCCTGGTATGTGCTCTTTAAGACTCCGTTCGGATTGCGTCTGCGCGCTGTGGGCGAGCACCCGGAAGCGGCAGACGCGGCGGGCGTGAGAGTCGAGCGCATACGCTATGCGGCGGTGCTTTTGTCGGGAGCGCTCGCAGGCATCGGCGGCGCATATCTTTCGACGGGGCAATCGTCTCTCTTTACGCGCAATATGACTTCGGGGCGCGGCTTTATTGCTTTGGCCGCACTTATCTTTGGCAAGTGGAAGCCCGTGCCGACGATGCTCGCGTGTCTTCTCTTTGGCTTTACCGACGCGCTTGCCACACAGTTGCAGGGCGTGAAAATTTCCGGCGATGAAGAGATACCCGTCCAATTCATTCAGATGATTCCCTACGTTCTGACGATCATCGTCCTCGCGGGTTTTGTCGGACAGTCGCGCGCGCCGCGTGCGCTCGGCATCCCGTACGCGAAGGAAAGATAAATGCTTTGTCCGTTGTCCATTTTTCCTGTTGTCCGAAGCCTGTTGTCCGTTGCAGTTTTTCTCCCATGCGGCAATTAACAAATTCGACCGCGTAAAGGTACAATCAACGAACAACGGACAACTGATTACGGACAAATGTCAATCTCTCTAAAAACAGAACATCTCAAACGCTATAAAGATATCGCATGGCTGCTCATGAAATACGGGCGCTCCGATATCGTCAAACAGGCGGGGCTTGACGAGGCCGTCGCCGACAACCGCGACTTTGAGGATCATGTTCCTGCAGAGGCCAAAGAACTCGCTTCCGACCTCGAAGCGATGGGGCCAACCTTTATCAAGCTGGCGCAGCTGCTTTCGACGCGCGCCGACATGCTGCCCGCTCCA
>CBDUCU010000427.1:0-3976 GCA_965365725.1 uncultured bacterium
CTGCGCGCTCATAGAGGTCTTCGCCCGTGGCGTGCGCGTGCGCGTCGAGATAATGAACAAGCCAGGGAGTTGAAAATATCCAGTATTCAAAACCTTCGTAGTAGTAACCGTCGACTGAATAAGTCTCAAGCACGCGGTCGTAGACGGCTCGTGCCAGACGCGCCCACAACGGAGCATCGCCGACCTCGTCGTAGAGCGCGTAAGCCGCTACGCCCAAGCCCGCCATCGGGATGAAGACGTGGTTCTGGCTGTAGGAGTAGGTGCGCCCCGGTCGAGGCTTATAAAAGTCTGCGAGCAGACGCGCCTGAAGCGCAATCTTGTCTCGGTAGCGTGCTCTCTCCTGTTCGGTCAAATCGTGGTAGAGCAGGTCGTAGCCCCAGCCCATGCCGTAGAGGAGGTGTCCGGCGGCGAGGTCTACGTTGGGCTTGTTGTAGGTGTAGCCCCACACATCGTAGGAGACGGCTGCCTCCATGTAGCGGCGCGCGGCGGCGAGGTACTTAGGGTCGCGCTCGATTTTGTAGGCGAGCGCGGCCTCGGCGATGCCGATGCCCACCTCGTTCTGCACGCGACGGGCTTGCGCCGGCGCGGGGGGCGGCTCTTTTTTTATAGCGCGCAGGTTTTGCAAGACGCGCTGCCAGATTTCTCTGTGCGTCGTGCGCGCGCGCGTGCGCAACGCTTCGAGACCTTCATCTGTGACATAGACGCGCGGGTGCTTGCCGCGCAGCTCCGCGCGCAGAGACGATTTGCGCTCGCTCATCAATTGCGTAAGCGGGTGCGGCCCTTTCTTCCACTTGGCGTTTGCGGGCGCATCCTTCGGGCCGAGCGATTCGCGCGCGTCCTGCGCGCTCGCATCTCGCAGGTGTAGAAAAGAGAGCGCGAGCAGCGACGTGAGCAGAAGAGAGAAGCAGAGGCGCACAAAGTGTAGTGTTTTCCGTTTACGATTCATCTTGGGTTTTTGCGTTTTGGTGTGGCCGCTCTTGCCTGTTGTGATCCGTTGATTTAGAGCATCAGCATGCCGCCGTTGATCTCGATTGTTTCGCCGCAGAGATAACTGGCCGCGTCCGACGCAAGAAAGACTATTACGTTTGCTACTTCTTCGGGCGTGCCGACGCGCGCCAGGGGGATGCCGCCGACGTAGGCGCGCATCATCTCGGGCGTAGAGAACTGTTCGTGATAAGGCGTGTCGATCACGCCGGGCGACACGGCATTGACACGCACGCCGTAGGGAGCAAGCTCTTTGGCGAAGCCTTTGGTCATTGTAAGCAGCCCGCCCTTTGCCGTCGAATAATGAATCGAGCCGAGCGCGCCGCCGTTGCGACCGGCGATTGATGAGACGTTGACGATTGCACCTTTGCGTCGCTCCATCATCGCGGCGGCGACGGCCTGCGAACAGAGAAACGCGCTCTTGAGATTGAGGTCTATTACTTCGTCCCAGCGTTCTTCGGTCAACTCTAAAATCTTGAGCCGCTCGATCAGCGAGCCTGCGTTATTGATGAGAATGTCTATCGGCCCGAATTCTTCTTCTGTGCGGCGAACAAGAGCGCGCACGTCCATCGAGCGCGTCACGTCGGCCTGAATAATAGTAGAAGGCGCGCCCAACTTGTTGAGGTGCGCGCGTACGTCTTCTGCTCCCGCCTCGTTGCGGTGATAGTTGACGGCAACAGACGCGCCGCACTGTGCGAGCGCAATCGCCGTTGCGCGGCCAATGCCTGATGATGCGCCCGTGACGAGCGCGACCTTGCCTGTCAGATCGAGTTGGTTGTGCATGGTTGCTCCTTAGCGGACATTGAAAGCGTTTGAGTTGAAGGATAAAAAAGTTAGCGCGACACGAGATTCAACACAAAGACGCAGAGGACACAGCAGAACCATTTAGATTTGAAATCCTCTGTGCAATCGCTCCTGAGCTGTGTGCACCTCCAGTTGAAAAGCGCGATTTGCTGATCTCACTTTTTATTGACGATCTACGCTCTTTAGCTGAACGCGCTTGATTGGCCCTGTGAGCGCAAACAGAACGAGCGTGCCGAGCGGCGCGAGCACTCCGGCGGCGACGAGGATGGGAACGTAAGAAAAATGATCGACGACCCATCCGGTCGTCAAGGTAAAGAGCATCGCGCCCAGCCCCGCGCCCGTGCCGCCGAGACCCGCAACGGATGCGACGGCGCGGTCTGAGAAGAAATCCGAAGGAAGCGTCTGGACGTTGTTGATCCAGACCTGAAAGCCAAAGAGCACCAATCCGATGAGCGCGAGCGCTGTAAAAGGATCGCGTGCAAAGGCCGCAAAAATTCCGGCGGGCATCAGAAGTGCAGCAAAAAGGATGACAGCTTTACGCGCACGGTCAACGCTCCAGCCGCGCCCGATCAAAAAACCCGAAGCCCAGCCTCCAAACAGACTCCCCGCGTCAGCCGCCACGTAAGGAACCCACGCAAACAGCCCTATCTCTTTGAGAGAAAATCCGCGCGCTGAATAGAGATAGAGTGGAAGCCAGGTGATATAGAGCCACCAGACGGGATCGGTAAAAAATCGCGCCAGAAGGATGGCCCACACCTGACGGTAACGCAGAAGGTCGCGCCAGCGCGGAGCGTTATCAAGTTCGGATGTGGATGAAGCGACAGTCGCACGCGAATCGTCATCAAGCGTCTTTTCATCGAGAGGCGTTTCGCGAATCAGAGCGCGTTCTTCTTCGGTAATCCATCTATGTTTGTCGGGCGTTTGATTGAAGAGAAGCCAGAGCGCGAGCCACCCAAACCCGAGCGCGCCTGTGACGATAAAAGTCGTCTGCCAGCCGTAACGAATTTGCAACCAGACGATCAAAGGCGGCGCGACAATCGAGCCGATGGCAGCGCCGCTATTAAAGATCGCCATCCCAAACGCGCGTTGACGCACGGGAAACCATTCGGCCACAGCTTTGGCCGCGCCCGGCCAGTTGCCCGCTTCGCCAAAACCCAGAATGAAGCGAAAGACGCTCAGGCTCGCAAGCCCGCGCGCAAAGGCGTGCGCCATCGCCGCCACAGACCAGGTGATGATCGACGCGGTAAAGCCTAGTCGCGTCCCGATGCGGTCGTAGAGCTTGCCCGACAGCGTCTGGCTGATCGTGTATGCAAGCAGAAACCACGTGACCACGCCGCCAAACTCCGTGTTCGACAGATTGAGGTCGCGCGTGATGACGGGCGCAAGCACGGAGATCGTCAGACGGTCGATGTAATTGATAAGCGTCGCCAGAAAGATGAGCGAGATGATCCACCAGCGCAGACCGCGCAGCTTAAACGCGCCCGCCGCTTCTTTACCGACGACCGCATGTTGCGTGCGCGCATTAAAAGGTGTTTCCGCCATTATCTTTCTCCGACGCTAAATCAGAACAGGAGAGAATTAACATGGATGGACAGAACGCAAAGAAACGAGGAAGTATGGACGCTGAACGATGAATTAAATACAGCTTCTCTTTCATTATCGTTTCACGTTCATCGTTTCTTCCCTCTCCTGCCCATCCTGTCCATCCATGTTAATTTGCCAATGCCCTGATTGTTCTCATGTTCTGTGCTTCGATTTAGAAGAGCAGCTTGAGACCGAACTGGATGACGCGCGGCTCGTCCGTCTCTGTCAGCGAGCCGAAATCGCGCGCGCTGAAGTTTGTGACAATCGTCCTGAAGTTCGGATGATTGAAGAGGTTGAAGACCTCGGTGCGAAACTGCACGCGCACGCCTTCCGTGATGTTGACGCGTTTCATCAACGAGAGGTTGAAGTTTTGCGTGCTCGGCATCTGAATCAGATTGCGCGGCACGTTGCCAATCAACCCTCGACGCGGCGCAAAGGCGGCGCGGTTGATATAGCCGCCGCTCACATAGTTGCCGGCTGCATCAAAAACAGGAGTGGCGGTTTGACCGCCGGGCACCGCGCGCCAATCGCCGATGAGGTCGAGGTTGCCGCCAAAACCGTTGCTCGGTGAACTCGCCGCGCGGCTCCCGCCCGTGATATTGAC
>CBDUCU010000428.1:0-3965 GCA_965365725.1 uncultured bacterium
TAGTGTGGCCGCCACGCTGCAATATTTGTTGTCTGAAAGCTCGACCGCCTGCGCGACCGCTTTTTCCGAAAGATTGTATCCGTGCAAGATGTGACGCACCTCCATTCGCATGTATTTGCGCGGATGCTCTTCGCGCCGCTCGCCGCGCACTTCGATGCGATAATCCGTGACGCGCTCGCGTTTCTTTTTGAGAATCGAAATCACGTCAACTGCCGTGCAACCGCCGAGCGCAAGCAGCAACATCTCCATCGGTGTGGCCGCGCTGGCGCGCTCGGAATTCGTCTCTATTACCTGCGCGTGTCCGCCCGGGCTAATACCGACAAAAAGACCGTCGCCTGCGAAGTGAATCGTTGCTACGCCGTCCGTCTTAGCCATTGCGCTGCACCTCCTTCAAATAAATTAAGAATAACATTTATGGCCATCAAGCTGTTAAACGCTTGTATGTAAGTAGGACGTTCGACTGTCCTCATTTGTGCATCAATAAGCGGTTGCCACCAGCTTCGCTCTTGCAAACTTTGCGGCAACCTCGACGGGCTCTAATGTAATCACATCCGCCAGACATGCACTCCCCACGTTAATTCGGCGTTTGGATAACTCGCCGTTACCGATTGAAAAGAAGAGTCGGCACAGGTCTTGCACTAGAGATTCTGTGTAAAGGCATGTCTTGCCCCGACTCAAAGCGTCTCTCCCTGTTTTTTCGGAAAACTCCCTTTTTCAAATTCGGGGCGGGACGGGAAGTTTTTCCGTCAGGTTACCGAATACAAAATTGCAGAGGATTACTTAAAGCTGGAGGGCCGAAGTTCATGAACAGAATAAGAAAGACATTTAACGCGTTGATGGCGTTTGCCATCATCAGCATCGGGCTGGTCGGTTCTGCCGAGGCGCAACGTCGCGTCTACCGTATCAGCGATCGCCAGGTTGACAACATCATTCGCCGCATCGAGAACAGGGCCGACCGCTATCGTATAAGCGTCGATGCCGCTCTCGACCGCAGCACCTACAACGGTACAAGCACCGAAGACCAAATCAACAACTACATACGCGATTTCGAGCAGGCGACGGATTCTCTCCGCAGCCGTTTTAACGCTCGCACTTCAGTAGCGGCGGACGTAGAGAGCGTGCTCACACGCGCCGCATACATCAACGAATTTATGCTCAACACGCGTTTGAATGCGCGCGCCGAGAATGATTGGCAGTTATTGCGCGCAGACCTCAACGCGCTTGCCAGCGCCTACAACGTGGTGTGGGATTGGAATAGGCAGGTGACGCTGCCGGGCGGCGTTTCTTCGCAACAGCCATATCGTTTAAGCGACCGAGAGGTTGACGTGATCATCCGTCGCGTCGAGACCAACAGCGACCGCTTTCGCACGAGCCTCGACACGGCGCTCGACCGCAGCCGCTGGGACGGGACGCGCGCCGAAAACAACATCAATGCTTTCGTGCGCGACTTTGAGCAGGCGACAGACCGTCTGCGTACAAACTTCAACGGCAAACGTTCGGTTGACGAAGACGTGCAGAGCGTTCTCTCTCGCGCCGCGAGCATTGATCAGTTTATGCGCAACAACCGTCTGACAAATCGCGTGCAAAACGATTGGACGGCCGTGCGCACCGATCTTAACTCGCTGGCAGATGCATACGGCGTGGCCTGGAACTGGAACTCGCCGACTACTTATCCGAACAATCCAACCACCACCTATCCGACAAACGCTTCAAATCGTTTGACGGGAACTTACAGGCTCGACGTTTCGCGCAGCGACGACGCGCGCGCTGTGGCCGACCGCGCCACGCGTCATCTATCTACAAACGAGCGCCAGAGAGTTTATGACCGAGTGCTGGCGCGGCTCGAATCGCCGAACGAGCTTGCCATCGAGCGCAACGGCAACACCGTTAACATCTCTTCGACGCGTGCACCGCAGACGACCTTTGTCGCCGACGGTATTGAGCGCGCCGAGCAGCTTCCGAATGGCTTGAGCGCGCGTGTCAGCGCGACGCTTCAGGGCGACCGTCTCGAAGTTCGTTCGACCGGATTCCGCGAGAACGATTTTCAGGTAACGTTTGACCCCATCGAGCAGGGCCGTCGCTTGCGCGTGACGCGACGCATCTTCTCTGAACGGCTCAACGACCCGGTCGTCGTCGTTAATCTTTATGACAGAACCTCTGACACGGCGCGCTTTGACATCTACAACGGCGCGACCTATCCGTCGGGCACGGCCAGTAACAACTATCCGGCTGGCGAGTTTATTATCCGCAATGGCGAGACCATCGTCGCCGTCCTTGAAAACGATCTTTCAACCAAGAACGTGCAACAGGGCGAGCGATTTACGATGACCGTGCGCCAGCCCTCGATGTATGAGGGCGCGGTGATTGAGGGAACGGTGGCCAGCATTGATCGCGGCGGACGCGTCACGGGTCGCTCTGAAATGTCTTTTGACCTCGACACGATTCGTCTGCGCGATGGTCGCAGCTACCGCTTCGCCGGTTTTGTCGAGAGCGTGACGACGCTTGGCGGTGAAACCGTGAGAGTTGACAACGAAGGAACCGTGCGCGATTCCGATCAGACCAATAAGACCGTCACACGCACGGCCATCGGCTCGGCTGTCGGCGCGATCATCGGCGCGATTGCGGGCGGCGGCAAAGGCGCAGGCATCGGCGCAATCATCGGTGCTGCGGGCGGCGCAGGCTCGGTTTATGTTCAGGGTCGTGATGATCTTGAGCTGACAAGAGGAACCGAGTTCACCATCAGAGCCAGCGCGCCGAATAGATAAAAGGCCCGCTAATCTGAACGCGAACTGACATAAAAAGACTGACGGTCGTGTGCATTGCTCATCAAGCGCGATGTACGCACGATCGTCAGTCTTTCTTATTAAAAGATTCGACGCTCGTAAAGAGTTTGATGCTAGAATTATTGCAATGCTCGGCCAGAACACTCACGCGTCCGTCCTCACCGGTAAAAGTTTTATTCGCATGCGCGCTCTTGAAGGGAAGAGCGTGAGCGAAGTTTGCAAACCCGATGCTTTCTCACAAAATTTTATAGGAGCCATCTAATGGCAGCCCTTTTGGTCGTTGACGACGACGACGCTATTCGTGACACACTCGCTGACCTCTTTTCGGAAAAACACCTGTGCCATTCAGCCCCGACCGTTGAGAGCGCGCTTGAATTCTTAAAGGTTGAGAGCTACGACGTGGTCTTGACTGATATCTCGATGCCGGGACTGAGCGGTGTCGAGCTTTTGGGCACCATCAGACAGACGCAGCCCGAAACGCCCGTAATCATCATCACAGGGATTAGCGACCGCACGCACGCCGAAGGTCTGATGAAACTAGGCGCGTTCGATTACATCCTCAAGCCATTCAGAATTGAGAGTGTGGAAGCAAGCGTCGAGCGCGCGCTTGAGCAGCGCCGGGGATTGAGAGATGCGTCGAGAGGTAGAAATTAATAAGTCGTCGAGTCTTTGCGCGGTGATTGTATGTCGCAGCCTTCAAGTACACGCTTATCAGGCGACGACCCTGAGATGACTGCTCTTCGTGGTCTGGTCGTTTCTGTTTGCCGAGGCCTCGCGCGCAAGCTGTAGGATGCGTTCGGCGGCAAATGGTTTTGTCACGACCCAATTTATCTGCGCGGCCTTGCGCTCGCTCGACCCAACCTCTTCGCCCCAGCCCGTGATGACTGCGATGGGCACAGAAGCGTCTTTTTCGCGGACGGCTCTGGCAAATTCCCAACCGCTCATTCCGGGCATGCCGATATCGGTAAAGACGGCGTCAAATCCGCCCGGGGTGAAAATCTCCAGCGCTTCGCGTCCGCCCGGCGCAAGCTCCACCGCATAACCTTCGCTCGTCAGAATATCTTTCAAAAGCTCGCGCACCATCTCTTCATCGTCGACGACGAGAATCTTGGCGCGACCTGAAGCCTGCTGGCGCACGGGCTGAGCGGCGAACAGACCGTGCAGATCCTGACCGAGCGGGAT
>CBDUCU010000429.1:0-3945 GCA_965365725.1 uncultured bacterium
GCATCCGGGCGGCGCGTCTGTCGTCGCGGTCTTTGACGATTTGACGGTTGCGCTCGTCAAACAATATCGTCAGCCGCCCGCGCGCTTTCTGCTTGAGCTTCCGGCGGGCCGTCTCGACGCGGATGAGTCGCCCGAAACGTGCGCCGCGCGCGAGCTTGAAGAAGAGGTCGGCGTGCGCGCCGGGCGTTTGGAGCTTCTCTCTGATTTCTATACCACGCCCGGTTTTTGTTCCGAGCGTCTCTGGGTCTTTCTCGCAACCGATTTGCAAAAGGCCGAGCAGCAGTTGGAAGACGACGAGATCGTCGAAGTAGTGCGGCTTCCGCTTGCTCAGACTCTTGCAATGATTGCTGCGCGCGAGATCGAAGATGCAAAGACCATCATCGGCCTGTTTTTCGCCGCACAACGTTTAGGCATAGCAACAAGCGGCGGCAACACTGTCAGCCTTTGAAGAAACAATCCCAACACACCACTCAATCTCCCACAGAATCAGCGAGTCGTGTGGACGCGCGCGCATCTGTAATAGGCAAAGAGATAACAACTCCGCCCCCGCGCCCCGCTACACCGGTCAACTACATTCACACGTTTATCGCATGGCCGCTCGTAGCCGTTTACACGATCTTGATGGGAACGCTTTCGCTCGCGCTTTCACTCTTTGACCGCGACGGGCGAAAGCAGCACTGGTGCGCGCGGACATGGAGCCGGATGATTATCAGAACGGCCCGTCTCAAGGTTCGCGTACACGGCGCGGAGAATATTCGCGCGGGCGAAAGTTATGTCTTTCTCTCGACGCATCAGAGCTGGATGGACATCCCCGTCATGCTCGGCTATATCCCTTCGCAGCTTCGTATCGCCGCCAAACGCGAAGTCTTTCTGATTCCATTTCTCGGCTGGCATCTGACGCGTAGCGGCCACATCTCGATCAATCGCGGCTCGACAACCGAGGCGGTTGAAAGTCTCAAGCGCGCAGGCGCGAATCTGCGCGGCGGCATCTCTGCCTTTCTCTTTCCTGAAGGCACGCGTTCGCGCGACGGCTCGCTCCAGCCGCTCAAGAAGGGCGGCTTTCGTCTCGCCATGCAGACGGGCCTGGCGGTCGTTCCCGTCTCGATTGTCGGCTCGCGCGCCGCGCTTCCGCGCGACTCTTTTCTGCTTCGCCCCGGCCCAATCGACCTTTTTATCGATCTACCTATTAAAACCGTCAATCTCTCCGACGAAAACTTGCCCGTGCTCATCGACGAAGTGCGCCTTGCGATGGAGAGGCGCTTTGTTGAGAGCCAAGCTGGTTGACCGTGCTCGACTCTCTCTCTTACACTCTCATGCGTGAGCACGCCTCTCGAACCCGCGCCGTCAAACGCATATACAGATTTTCCCTCGGCTGAATATTTGCCCGCGCCGACCGAAAAGGTCATCGACCCGGACGATCCGCCCTGGGGAGTCGGTACAGGCATCTTCGTCTGGATGGCAAGCGTCGCGCTGCTTTTGCTGATGAGCATGGCGGCGATCATCATCTATTTTGTGATGCGGGCCGTACCGCCGACGAGCGCCGAAATCAATGCGGCAGTTCAGAGCGATCCGACGCTGACGCTCTATAGTCTGATCTCGATGATCCCGACTCACGCGCTGACGCTCGTTCTGGTCTGGATAGTTGTAACCAATTACGGCAAGCGTCCCTTCTGGCAAACAATCGGTTGGAGCTGGAGTCCGCGCGTCGGTTTCTGGACGAGCGCCGGGTTGGCCGTGCTTCTGCTGGTGCTCTCGGCGGTGGCGATCAACCTGTTCGGGAGCGGCTTAAAGACGGAGCTTGACATAATGCTTGAAAGCTCGGTCGAGGCGCGTTTTCTGACGGCTTTTCTCGCCGTTGCGGGCGCGCCCCTTGTCGAAGAGATTGTTTATCGCGGCGTGCTCTATCCGGCGCTGCAAAGAGCTTTTGGCGTGTTCTGGTCTGTGATTGTGGTCTCTACACTGTTTGCTGTGGTTCACGTCGCGCAGTATTACAACAATCCGGCGGTTATCTTTGCTGTCGGGATGCTTGGCTTTGTGCTGACCTACGTGCGTGCACGCACGGGCCGCGTGCTTCCCTGTTTTGTCATCCATCTTGTTTTTAACGGCATACAGGCCGCGTTTCTCATCGCTGAGCATTTCATCAAAAAACCGGACGAGGCCGGGACGCAAACAGGCTCTCTCATCACATCCGCGCTGCAGTTTCTTCCAGACTTTTTTATTTACAGATGATGCATGACGTGGTGGTCGTCGGCGGCGGCATGGGCGGTTTGACGACGGCTGCACTTCTTGCCGCGCGCGGACTCGATGTGTGTCTCATCGAGCGCGAGTCGCGCGTGGGCGGCTGCGCGCGCGCGTTCGAGCAGTCTGCGTTTCTGTTTGAGCAGGGCGCGGGGCTTTATGCCGGTTGGCAACCCGGCGAGATACATGAGCGCATTTTTGCCGAGCTTCCGGTTGCGCCGCCCGAAGTTAAAGAGGTTGCACCCGCATTTGTCGTGCGCTTGCCTGACGGCACAGAGATTAAAGTCGGCGGGACTGAAGAGGAGTTCGAGGCCGCGCTTCGCATCGCTTTTCCTGAATGCGCAGGCGCGGCTATAAACTTTTACCGCGAAGCGCATGCAGTTTCCGACGCTTTACTCCGCGCCGTGAAACGCATGCCCGCCCTTGCCACCGCTTCGAGGCTTGAGCGCGTCAAGCTTATCGCTCAAGAAGCGCGACTCTCATCTCGCATACTCTCTTCAATGAATCACACGGCGGCACGTTATCTCACACAAACGTCTCTGCGATTCCGTCGCTTTATCGACGCGCAACTCTTAATCTTTGCGCAACGCGCTGCAGACGAATGTGCATACCTTTATGCGACGGTTGCGCTGACACAGCCGCTTCGCGGCATGCACGCCGTGCGCGGCGGCGCTCAAAAGCTGGCGGACGCGCTCGCAGATTCAATCAAAAAAAGCGGCGGCACGTTGCGACTTAACTCTTCTGCGTTGCGTCTTGCCTTTGACTCTGAGGGTCGTGCATCGGGAGTCGATCTATTGAGCGGCGAGCGCATCGACGCGCGTCGCGCCGTCGTCAGCAATCTTACAATCTGGGACACTTACGGAAAGCTCGTCGGGCATGCGCGCACGCCCTCAGCCTTGCGCACGCGCGTCAAATCCTTGCGTGGCTGGGGAGCATATCTTCTCTTTCTCTCGCTTGACGAGAGCGTCGCCCAAAGCCTCACGGCAAATAACATCATCGCTCTATCCGATTTGAATGAAGCGACAGATTATGATGCGGAAGCCTCGCAACTTATGTTCAGCGCGGCTCCTGCCTGGGACACGCGCGCGCCCGAAGGCTTGAGGGCCGCGACCGTCTCAACTTTTACTGAGGTCGAGCAGTGGTTTACTTTTCATGAAGACGAATCAGAACATGAGACGCGCGATCAGACGACGCTTGAAAGAATCTGGGAGCGTCTTCATCTTGCGATGCCGGAACTCGGTGCGGGCGTTGAAGTGGTTGAGACGCTGACGCCGCGTGCGTTTTATGAAAGCACGCGGCGCAAACTCGGCATGGTTGGAGGCGTGGGTCAATCGCCCGACGTGTTCGGGCCAAACTCATTTACGCATCGCACTGCGATACCGAACCTCTATTTGGTGGGCGACACAGTCTTTCCGGGCAACGGTGTTGCTGCAGTCGCACACTCCGCGCTTATCGTCGCCAACGAGATCGCCCCGTTGCTCTAGTTTTAGGGCGACGGGGCGATTGATTTCCGGCGACTCTTTTGCAGAGTTGGTCGATTAGTTTCTCTTCTCAATTATCCGAAATGCGAGAGCGATTGCCACCCCGCTCAACCACCAGGGAACGACCCCTATTCACGTCGCGCCCTGCTGCAGGTGCGACCGTGCTCGGGTTTACGGTTGGCCCGGGCGTTGTCGTCCCGACGCTGCCATTGCCCTGTCCACCGCC
>CBDUCU010000430.1:0-3939 GCA_965365725.1 uncultured bacterium
GGCGTGGCGGCGCTGCTCGGCATGCTCAACTCGTGCGCCTCAAACGTCACGGTCGTCAACATCGACAACGGCTTTGGCGCGGGCTTTGTCGCCGGACTCATCAACAGAAAGCATGAACACGGCGAAATGATGAATGCGAAATGATGAATACGGAATGAAGAAGAGAAGAAAAATCTCGCAGTCCTCCTGGTTCATCATCCATCGTTCCGCGCTCATCGTTTTGATTATCGCGCAAGCGGTCTTTATCTCTGGTTGCGGCGCGCGGCGCACGCCCGATCTTGAACGTATCTTTGCAGGCGCGCGTGAACGCAAGGGCAAGCGGCCCATCATCGTCATCCCCGGCGTGTTGGGTTCGCAGATGGTCAATCAAAAGACGGGCGAGATTGTGTGGCCTTCAATCTTGCGCTCGTCGGGCGGCGACGACCTGGCGCTCCCCGTCTCGCCCGATCTCTCTGCGAACCGCGACGATCTCGTTCCCTCAAAAATCCTCGACAACTTCAAGCTCGCGCGTCTCGCGCCCGACGTTTACATCTATTACGAGTTGCTCAAAGCTCTGGAGCGTTACGGCGGTTATCGTGAAGGCGATTGGAAAAATCCAGCGCCGGACGGCGACCGCGACACTTTCTATGTGTTCGCATACGACTGGCGGCGCGACAACGTGGAGTCGGCCCAAGAGCTTGTGCGGCGCACCGACGAGCTGCGCGAGAAGCTGGGGCGGCCCGATCTAAAGTTCAATATCGTCGCGCACTCGATGGGCGGACTTGTCGCGCGCTATGCCGCAATGTATGGGGCGGCTGATTTGCCTGAAGATGGCGAGATTGCGCGTCCGACGTGGGGCGGGGCCGATTTTATCAGCAAGATTTTTATGTTCGGCACGCCGAACGAAGGCTCGGCAGAAGCGCTGACAACCCTGCTTGAAGGCTATTCCGTCACAGAAGGATTGCGCCGCCGCGTACGGCTTCTCAACAAACTCTCGCGCGAGGATGCGTTTACGATTCCGTCCGTCTTTCAACTGCTGCCGCACGGCGAGGCGGCGCGCTTTCTCGACCGTGAACTGCGCCCGCTTGAAATAGACATCTACGACCCCGCCGTGTGGAAGCTCTATGGCTGGTCGGCTGCAAACGACCCGGAGTTTCGCGCACAGTTCGCGCAAAGAGAATCGCAAACGGGCGAAAAGAGCGGCGAGGCCGCGCTCGCACGGCTCGACGCTTATATGTCGGCCACGCTTGCGCGCGCTCGCCGTTTCCACGAAGCGATTGACGCGCTAGATACGAGCGAGCGCCCACCCGTTGCGCTCTATGCTTTCGGCGGTGATTGTGAAGAGACTTTGGCCGCGCCCGTCGTCTATCGAGATGAGAAGCGAAACCGTTGGGTGACGCTGACCGCGCCGCGCGAGCTGCGCGACGCAACGGGACAAAAGATCAAACGCAAAGAAGTGACCGCACGCATGTTCGAGCCGGGCGACGGGCGCGTCACACGCCGCTCGCTGATGGGCGAAGGTTTTGCTGCCTCGCGCCGAAGCACTCTTTTCAACACGCCGCTTCCGGTTGCCTACGCCGTTTTTGCCTGTGACCTTCACAGCGAATTGCAGAACAACAAGACGCTGCAAGACAACGCGCTGACGCTGCTTGTCAACGAGATGACGAATTAAAACTTTGTGCAGAGCGCGCGGCTCTCTTGCCCGCGCTCACGGCTTGCGCATCGCACTTAGTTTGTTACCTGACGAGCGCCAATTCCTGAACACGTCTGGCAACGCTGTCAATGCTTACGTCGGTTGATTGTTTCGTCGCACGCTCGAATAGCTCGATGTTGCCGTCCGAAATTTTCTTGCCGACCGTGATGCGGAAGGGAACGCCGATCAAGTCTGCATCCTTGAACTTTACACCGGCGCGGTCGTCGCGGTCGTCAAGCAGGACTTCGAGGCCTGCGGCGCGCAACTCTTTGTAAAGCCGTTCGCCCGCTTCGACCATCTCGCTCTGTTTGATGTTGGTGATGGTGACAATCACATCAAATGGCGCGATTGATTTGGGCCAGACGATGCCGTCGGCATCATGACTTTGTTCTACAGCCGCCGACATGATTCGCTCGACCCCGATGCCGTAGCTGCCCATCACGATGGGAGTTTCTTTACCCTCCTGCGTCAGGACGCGCGCGCCCATCGACTCGGAATACTTTGTGCCGAGCTTGAAGATGTGTCCGATCTCCATCGCTTTGAAAACATCGAGCGTGCCCGCTTCACATTTCGGACACGATTCCCCCGCCGCGACCGTGCGCAGATCAGCCCACAGGTCAGGACGGATGTCGCGCTCGACATCAACGCCGCGCAGGTGATGATCGTCTTTGTTTGCGCCGGTCGTCATATTGCGCCGGTCTTTCAAAGACCAATCGGCGACGATGTGGATACGTTGCTTTGTTTGACGCGCGCGGTCGCGTGCGCCGACTCCGCCGAGACTGCCCGCGCCCGCGCCGAGCAATTCGCGTATCTCCTCGGCTTGGGCGGGACGAACGTTTGATGCGCCGATTGAATCGGCGAGCTTTGTTTCGTGCAACGGGTGGTCGCCGCGCAAAAGCGCAAGCACAAAGTATTGCTCTTGAGTCGCGCCGTCGGTGGCGACATAGACGAGCGTTTTGATCTGTCGTTGGGCTGATGCGCCGCCGGGAAACGTCGTCAAATCTTCAATCGTGCGCACGCCGGGCGTGGGAAATTCTTCGGGCGCGTCCATTCCCGCTTCATCCTCGATGGCTGCAATACGCGAAGTCGCTTTTTCAAGATTTGCGGAGTAATTGCATGCGGCGCAGACGGCAATCAGGTCTTCGCCTGCATTTGTCCGCGCCATAAATTCGTTTGACTCAGAACCACCCATCGCGCCCGAAGAGGCTTCGACGATGTGGTATTTGAGACCACATCGGTCAAAGATTTTTTGGTAAGCCTCGCGCTGGTCGGAAAACGACTTGTCGAGTCCGGCGCGGTCGACGTCGAACGAGTAAGCGTCCTTCATGATGAACTGTCTGAGACGCATCAGCCCTGATTTGGGCCGCTCTTCGTCGCGGAACTTTGTTTGAATCTGATACCAGACCTGCGGCAGTTGTTTGTAAGAGCGTATCTCGTGGCGCGCAATCGCGGTAAAAATCTCTTCGTGCGTCATGCCCAGACAGAGGTCTGTGCCCTTTCGATCCTTGAGACGAAACATCGTCTCGCCCATTACGTCCCAACGACCCGACTCTTTCCACACCTCAGCCGGATGAATGGCCGGAAGAAAATATTCCTGCCCGCCAATGGCATCCATCTCTTCGCGGATGATCTTCATCGCGCGCTGCGCAACTCTCCAGCCCAAAGGGAGAAATGAATAAATCCCTGCGCCGAGCTGTCGGATAAAGCCTGCGCGCAGAAGCAGGCGGTGCGAGACGACCTCAGCGTCGGCAGGGTCTTCACGCAGCGTAGGAATAAAAAATTGTGACCAGCGCATGATTCGTTCTCTTTTCGTTTCTTTGCTTTGTTGACAGGCTTGACATTCTTACGCACAAACGCCGCGTAAGGCAAAAGGTGAAAATGAAAAGGACAAAAGGATGAAGCTCGGTAGCGGCTCAAAACCTTTTGCCCTTTGCTGCACAAGTTTGAGGCGGCTCTCTGTTAGGGTGTCGCCGGTTTCTTATACTTGTCGATGAGCGCCTGCATGCCGTCGGTCGAGCCGTTGTGGCGGTATTTGTAGTAAGAGGTCATGTCCTGAAGAATCTGATCGTGCAGGGCCTTAAACTGTTCGCGGCTTGAGGCGTGCGCCACCGTGCGTGCGTAGAAATCTATTACCTCGTCAAGCTTGGCGTTGATCTGATTCATCAACGCGGTCTTCTGCGGCCCATCGGTCATCGTCCGGTATTGCTGGGCCATCTTTTGATACTCTTCATTCTTTGCGCTGCCGACGATGAAATAGTTGACGGGGT
>CBDUCU010000431.1:0-3931 GCA_965365725.1 uncultured bacterium
CGCGTCGTTTTGAAATGCGGGTACAGCGACGGTCTTGACATGTTCGGGAAGCCCCGATTTTTTCACGGGTTTATAGCACTCTGTAAAACCCGACAGGCAAAGCGCCGCCGCTATGAGCAATGCTGGACGCAGGACTATTTGTTTCGACCTCATAAAATTATTCCCGGTAAACGAATTATGACGCGAGACGGCACGATACGATAAAGCCTCGACGTGTGACAAGCTAAAAGCCTTGAAACGCCAATCATCAATCGTCAAACGATTTGGTTGCGATTACACCTTGCAGGAGGTTTTGCATATTAGGAGCACGGAAACAAAAACGATTCACGATTTAAGATCGACGGCCTTCAATGCATCTGCCATGCGAGCCGTTTCGACCGCCGCACGAACGTCATGGACGCGGACGACATGCGCGCCGCGCAGGATTGAGGCAGTGACGGTTGCCATCGTGCCGTAAAGTCGTTCGGAAGGTTGTGCGCTGTCAGTGATGCGACCGATGAATGATTTGCGAGATGTGCCGACAAGGAGAGGATATTCGGGAAACATTGCAGCAAAGCGACCGAGACGTGCAACGAGTTCGACGTTCTGTTCCTGAGTCTTGCCAAAACCGATGCCGGGGTCGAGCGCAATTGATTCCGACTTAACGCCGCGCCGCAAGGCTTCGTCGATGCTTCGATCAAGCGAGTTTTTAAGTTCCATCCAGATGTCTTCGACGTAATCAGCCGCATGCAGCGTGCTTGACGTGCCGCGCGAATGCATGAGGACGAGGGCGGCCCGCGCGTGTGCGACTTCGTCGGCTAATTGAGGCTCGAAGCGCAGCGCCGAAATGTCGTTGACGATTTCAGCCCCCGCGTCGAGCGCGGCGCGCGCCACGTCGGCCCTCGTCGTATCGATTGAGACGGGCGCGCTAATAGTTTTGACGATTGCTTCAATGACCGGAAGCACACGACGCATCTCTTCTTCGACTGTGACGGGCGCTCCGCCCGGACGCGTCGATTCGCCGCCCACGTCGATGATGTCTGCGCCCTCCGCAACCATTTCTTCAGCGCGTGCGACGGCGCGACCCACGTCAAAGAATCTTCCGCCGTCGCTAAAGCTGTCGGGCGTGACGTTCAAAACGCCCATCACAAGCGTTTGCCGACCAACATAAAGCGTGCGGTGCGCAAGTTTCCATTCACGCTCTTTCATAAAGGCAAAAGTAAAAAGGCAAAAGGCAAAAGTAAAGGCAAAAGCAAGAATCAGAGTCCTTACTTTTGCCTTTTTACTTTTGCCTTCCGCGTTTACGCGGTTGCCGGGTTGCTACCTGTGATTGGCGGCAAAATCGGCTTGAGCGGATTGGTCGTCGGCTCTTTCAGTTGCGGACGATCTTCATCCTTCGATTCGGGCGCGTTTGTATCGTCATCGAGCGGAAGACCAGCGACGATGCGTCGAATCTGCACGCCGTCCAAAGTCTCTCGCTCAAGCAACGTCTCGGAAAGTCGCACCATGATGTCGCGGTTCTCCGTGATGATCGTGGTTGCGCGCTCGTATTGCTGTCCGACGATTTTCTTGACTTCGTTGTCGATCTTGATCGCCGTGTCTTCCGAATAATCACGGTGCTGCGCGATCTCTCGGCCCAGGAAAATCTGCTCCTCCTTCTTGCCGAAGGTGAGCGGCCCCAAGTCCGACATGCCGTATTCGCAGACCATCGCGCGTGCAAGCTCGGTCGCACGCTCGATGTCGTTTGACGCGCCGGTCGTGATGTTGCCCAGGAAAGTCTCTTCGGCAATGCGCCCGCCCATCAGGATGGCGATTTGTCCGAGCAGATATTCCTTCGTATAGCTGTGGCGGTCGCCCTCGGGCAGCTGCTGCGTGACGCCCAGAGCCATCCCGCGCGGAATAATCGTCACCTTATGCACGGGGTCTGCGTTCGGAACTTTGAGTCCGACGAGCGTATGCCCTGCTTCGTGATAGGCCGTGACGCGTTTTTCCTCGTTGGTGATGACCATCGACTTGCGCTCAGCACCCATTAACACCTTGTCCTTCGCCAACTCAAAATCGCCCTGTGCGACGATCTTTTTGTTGTAACGCGCGGCGTTCAAGGCCGCTTCGTTGACGAGGTTGGCAAGGTCTGCGCCGGTAAAGCCGGGCGTTCCGCGCGCGATAACGCTGATGTCAACGTCTTCGCTGAGAGGAATCTTGCGCGTGTGAACTTTAAGGATGCCTTCGCGCCCGCGCACGTCTGGCCGCGACACGACGACGCGACGGTCGAAACGACCGGGACGAAGCAGCGCCGGGTCGAGCACGTCCGGTCTATTGGTCGAAGCCATCAAGATCACACCATCGTTAGACTCAAACCCGTCCATCTCGACGAGCAGTTGATTCAAGGTCTGCTCGCGTTCATCGTGACCGCCGCCCAGACCCGCGCCGCGATGACGACCGACCGCATCGATCTCATCGATAAAGATGATGCACGGCGCGTTCTTTTTGCCCTGCTCAAAGAGGTCGCGGACGCGAGACGCGCCTACGCCGACAAACATCTCGACAAAATCAGAGCCAGAGATTGAAAAGAACGGAACATTCGCCTCGCCAGCAACGGCGCGCGCCAGCAAGGTCTTGCCCGTGCCCGGCGGCCCCATCATCAAAACGCCTTTCGGGATGCGCCCGCCAAGCTTCTGAAACTTTTGCGGCTCTTTGAGAAACTCGATGATCTCTTGCAGTTCCTCTTTGGCCTCTTCAACCCCGGCTACGTCCTTAAAGGTCACGCGTTTCTGCTGGTTGTTCAAAAGCTTTGCGCGCGATTTGCCGAAACTGAGAGCCTTGTTGCCGCCCGACTGCATCTGCCGGAGCATAAAAATCCAGAACCCGATGAGCAACAAGATAGGCGCCCACCAGACCAGCACCGACCAGAGCAGGCCGCTCGACGCAGGCTCGTCAACGATCTCTTTGACGCGCGTCACGCCCTCGACCTTCTCACCGGCAAACTCCATCAGCTTGCTGCGATAGTCGTCGTTTGAGAGTTTCGTCTTATACTCGTTTTTTGCCGAGTCAACGGCGACCACCTCGCCCTGTTTGAACGTGAGCTTTTCGACCTGTTTCTTTTCGATCTTCTCACGTAAAGAAGTAATGTCGATGTCCTGCGCGCCGCGCCCCTGTTTGTTCACGAGGAACTGGTAGAGCATGACAGCGCCGACCAGAATCAGCACCCAGAAAATCAGTTGTCTCGCAGTAGAACTCAAAATTTTTCCCGCCTCCGACCACGATGATAACCCATCGCGGCCTTCTTTGTCGCTCCCGCCCAAAACCCCTTGAAATTTGCTCCTGCCCGCGTGCTCGCCGGTCGGGAGCAACATCTATATTTTACCGGCGCATCTGCGGGCTGATTTTTGATGCCCACCGCAACGCTTCAGTTGTAGCCTAAACCTTCAAACAGAGGGAGCAATCCGCATCCGAATTTTATAAATCAAGAGCGCGAAAAGGTTGCCAGATACGGCAATTCTCTCCAACGCTCTTGAAAACCGAGTCCGTAACCGACCAAGTATTCGTCGCCAGCTTCAAAGCCGCGCCAATCGGCTGTGGTCGAAGTGCGTCGTGCCTGCGTCCTGTCAATCAATGTGCAGAGACGAACGCGCTTTGCCCCGCGACCTTCCAGTTGTTTCATCAGATATTCTTCGGGCACGCCGGTATCAAGCACGCCCTCGACAATCAAAACGTCTCGTCCTGATAGATCGCTGTTCGTCGCAAAGCTTAAGTCCTGGCCGCCGCCGTGCGCGCGATGATCGTAGCGGAGAAAGGCGGTGCGCACCGGGACGCTCGTGGCGCGCAAGAGGTCTGCGAGAAAGACAAAACAGTCTTCGGTATATCCGAGGATCGTCAGTTCGCCCGCGCTGTATTCTTCGCTGATCTCGGCGGCAAGTGCGCGCACGCGCCCGCCAATCTCTTCAGCGCTATG
>CBDUCU010000432.1:0-3928 GCA_965365725.1 uncultured bacterium
CGAGATAACTTCCTGTGGCTCGAACGCGCCGTGCCGCGAGGTCAAGCGCATCAATGTTTCGCAGGCCTTCTTCCTCTCAATCGAATTCCAGCAGACGGGCTATCTCGTCTTCCGCTTCTACAAGGCAACCTTTACTGACTCGACACAGCGCCCGCGCGGGTTCCCGCGCATGCAGGAGTTTCTCGCCGACACGCAGGCCGTCGGGGCGGGCGTCGTCGTCGGACAGGCAGGCTGGGAACAGAAGCTGGAATCGAACCGTCAGGAGTTTGCACGCCAGTGGGTGCAGAGGCCGGAGGTGCTGTTGATGCTGCCCACGACGTTGACCGCCGCGCAGTTCGTCGACAAGCTGTTCCAGCAATCGGAAGTGACACCGACGCAGGGCGAACGCGATGCTGCTATCGCTGCCTTTGGCGCGGGCGGAGTCGATGGGCGAGCGGCAGCCTTGCGCAGCGTGGCCGACTCGGGAAGCGTCTATAACCGGCAGTACAACGCTGCCTTCGTGCTCATGCAATACATCGGTTACTTACGCAGAAACCCGAACGACGCGCCCGATACCAATTACGACGGCTACGATTTCTGGCTGGCTAAGCTGAACCAGTTCACACTGCCGGGCGAGGATGCGAGAAATGAAGAGGTGGCGCGCCGCCGCGCCGTGCGCGCTGAGATGATTAAGGCTTTCATCTCATCGGGCGAGTACCGACGGAGGTTCGGGCCATAAGGTGAACGGTGCGCATTCAAATGCGCTTTTTACTCTTCTATTTTTGACTTATGAGAGATGTTTGAGACTGAGTCACGCTTTGGCGATTTGACGGCCGATGCGTTCGTTCGGCCATCTGTGCGAGCGCTTCAAAGCTCTGTCGCTTCGAGAAAGATTTTGACGAGGCGCTCAAGACCCTCTTTGTCTTCATCGTCAAAGCGTTCAAGGACAGGACTGTCAAGATCAAGCACGCCGAAAAGTTTCTCTTTGTGAATCAAAGGAAGAACGATCTCCGAATTAGAGGCGCTGTCGCACGCGATGTGGCCGGGAAACTCGTGCACGTTTTTGACAATCACCGTCTCTCGACGCTCTGCTGCCGTTCCGCACACGCCTTGGCCCAGTGCGATGCGCACACAAGCAGGACGGCCTTGAAACGGGCCGAGCACAAGCTCGCCCTCTTTGTAGATGTAGAACCCGGCCCAATTCAGACCGGGCAGCGTATAAAAGAGAAGCGACGAGAAGTTTGCAGCATTGGCAATCGCGTCGCGTTCTGCTTCGAGCAGAGCCTTTAATTGCTCTGCCAAATATTTATAAAGCTCCGTCTTTGTCGCCGGTATTTCCTCACTTGTCTTAAACATCGCTCTCCTCAACAGTTCAGACCACAAAACAATTTATTGTTCATTTTGCATCGATTACGATGTTCTTTGCGTTGTTTGAGTTTTCGTAACGCAAAGAACACAAACTATCCGTAGAGTACAAACACGCTGTCTCGATTTTTTGATTGACGAAGCGAGACGCAAAAGTATAGCGTCTTTTGAGGGGGCAAGGCCCGCCGGGAATTCTTTATGGTAGGGCAACAGAAACAGACCTTCGCTCCATCGAACCATTGTCGGCGGTCGTGAGTAGACCGCTCAAACGAGTAAGGGAGGTTTCAAACAGAAGTGTCAAAAGAACGCATTATAGAAGTCCCCGTTGGGCCGCACGGCCACGACGGGGTTGAGATCGAAATCTTTACCCGCCAGCTCATCGCCATGCGTCTTAAAGTCGAAGCCGAACGCGCTCGAACGTCGCTTCTGACAAAGGAGCAGGCAATCAGCCTGCGTGATGCGCTCGATGAGTTGATCCGCGAATTGGAGACTACTGCGCCCGCCGATTCGACCGTACAGGAACCCATCCATCTCAGGGCTGCCTGATACTTGTAACAGTCAACAAACGGCCTGTTTTTCCTCTTTCCTTCCTCCATCGCCTCACCATCAAATCGGTTTCTCAGCTTTCCCGAACATCAGTTTCTTATCGCTCGCGCCGACAAACGCAGCGGGGCGTAGTTTTTCTTGCGCACGCCTTCCGCGCGCTTGTACTGTGTTCCGGATGTCTGCAACGGCTGCCGACTACGATCCCTTTGCATGGTTCTACGACGGCTACTGGTGCCGCGAAGTGACGCGCGATTTTGTGCACGCGCTCGACGCGCTTTTTCTGCCGCGTCTTTCTGCGCGCTCTCGCCTGCTCGATCTCTGTTGCGGAACGGGCCGCATCGCCGCCGAGCTACACGCGCGAGGTTTTCGCACGACCGGACTCGATATCTCGCCTGAAATGCTGCGGCTTGCGCGCCGCAATGCTCCATCGGTCGATTTTGTTTGCGCCGATGCGCGCACGTTTCAACATTCGCAGACTTTTGACGGCGTGCTCTCGACCTTTGACAGTCTTAACCACATCCTCAGTTTGAAAGAGCTAACGACCGTTTTTGAAAATGTGTATGGCGCGCTTGTGCCGGGCGGGCTCTTTTTTTTCGACATGAATCTTGAGATGGGCTTTCGCCATCATTGGCAGGAGAGCTTCTCGGTTGTCGAAGAAACGCGCGTTTGTCTGGTGCGTGGCATGTATGACCGCGCGGCGCGGCTTGGTCGCTACGATTTCACTCTGTTCAGTCAAGAGCCGAAAGGGTGGTTACGCAAGGACTTTTCAATTTCAGAAAGGTGCTATACAAAAAAAGAGATTGACGAAGCGCTCCGGCGCGCCGGTTTTACACACATAAAATTTTTTGACGCGGTAGGAGACGCGGGGCTTTCCGAGCACACGGGTCGCATCTTTATTCTTGCAGAGAAGCGCAACGACCAGAAAGATTCAACGCTCGAAGGCCGCGATATTTCGATTCAAAAGCTATAAAAGCTTTCGCATTGAACGCAACGACGCGATGCGGCATCCAACTCAACGCATACTTTGCTGCAATACGCGTGTCTCGGGCGTTTAATTTTCTTTGACCGTCATCGGACAATAATGAATCTGATCGACCTTCTTCTCTTCTTACTGATTTCCCTCAGCATACTTAACGGCTGGTATCGCGGCTTTGTATTGGGGCTGCTCGATCTGTTGCGTTGGATAGGCGGTCTGCTCATCGGTTTGCGTTTCTATCAGACGGTCGCCGGCTGGCTCACACCGCTCACCGGTTGGTCTGACGCGTGGGACATGCCTATTGCTTTTCTTCTGACGACAGCGGCGGCGGGCCTCTGTATCCATCTCGCCGGTTACGCGCTCGTCAAACGTCTTCCGCGCGAGATGCACGAGCGACGAACAAACCGCGCGCTCGGCATGTTGCCCGGCGCTGTCAGCGGTTTGATAGCAGCAGCCATCGCATCAGCCGTTATGCTCGCCGTGCCTCTGCCCGTCAGCCTGCGCGAGCAGGCGCGTGAGAGTCCAACGGCCAATCGTCTCGCGGCCTACACAGAGCAGCTTGAATCGACGCTGACTCCAATTTTTGACGAAGCCATTGCGCAGACGCTCAACAAGCTGATCGTCCGCCCTGAGTCGGGCGAAAGCGTCAATTTAGATTTCACCGTCGTCAATACAAAGCCACGCCCCGAACTCGAAGCGCGTATGCTTGAGCTTGTTAACCGCGAGCGCGCAAACGCCGGGCTTGCGCCGCTCGAAGCCGATCCCGAAATGCTTGAGGTCGCAAGAAGGCATTCGATAGACATGTTCGCGCGCGGCTATTTTTCGCACAACACGCCCGAAGGCCGCGACCCGTTCGACCGCATGCGCGAAGGCGGCGTGCCGTTCAGGACGGCAGGAGAAAATCTCGCGCTTGCCCCGACGCTGACCATCGCACACACGGGGCTGATGAACTCGCCCGGTCACCGCGCAAATATTCTCCGCCCGGAATTCGGGCGCGTCGGCATCGCCGTCATGGACGGCGGCTCGCACGGTCTGATGATTACGCAGAATTTTAGAAATTAG